>JAGCJE010000221.1 GCA_017648225.1 Kiritimatiellia bacterium
AAGTGGGTCGCCAAGGAATATCGTAAGGGCTGGGATCCTTTTGAAGGGAGGTCTAAATAATGAAAAATTTGCTGTTTGCGGCTCTCGCCGCGGTTCTCGCAGGCTGCGCGATTTCGCCCGATAAGGTTGAATGTTCCAAGTGGCAGCCTATCGGCAAGCGCAAAGCTAAGGTAGCGCTTTGGGGTATTGTCCATAACCATGCGCGCGGGAAGTTCGATGCGCTTCGCAAGCTTAAGGACGATTACGAAATCATCGGCTGGGTCGACGACTCCGACTCGAAGGCGATGCGTATGCAGGAGCCTAACGTCGAATCGTATTCCGAGTGGCCCAAGCTCGATGGCGAGAAGCTTCTAAACCGTGAAATCGAATGCGACCTTATTGTGGTCGAGGTTTCCAACTCTGAGCTTGTCGAGGTATCGACCAAGATCGCCAAGGCCGGTTATCCGATGCACATGGATAAGCCGCTCGGTGTCGATCAGGAGGGCTACGCTAAGATGTCGAAAATCTGCGAGGAGCGCGGGATTCCTCTCCAGATCGGTTATATGTTCCGCTCAAACGAGGCGATCAACAAGATGGTTGAAATCGCCAAGAGCGGAATATTAGGAGAAATCTATTCTATCGACGCTGATCTCGATCACAGCTACGGCTATCCGAAGTATCCGAAATATGCTTCTCACTATCCGGGTGGAACGGCCTATCTTTTAGCGTGTCACGCGATCGAATGGGCAATGCCGATTTTTGACGACGCTATGCCTCTTAAGACGTATTCGATAATCAAGCCCGCGCCGGGCGATCCTGAATGGGCTCAGACTCATTCCCTGACGATTATGGAATATCCGAGGGCGAATGCCGTATTCCGCGTCTGCTCGCGCGGCACCCAGCCTTGCCGACATATTCGCATTGATGGAACCAATGGCTCTATGGAGCTTGAGCCGATTGAAGATTTCCGCACGGTTAAGCACACGACGGGTCTTAACGAAGACGGTCTTTCGCGCGTTGACAAGCTTGAGATAAAGATGTTCCTCAAGAAGGTCAATGATAAGGCTAAGGCCGCTGGTTATCGCGAAGGAATCAATCGTCTCGTCTTCAAGGTTCCTACCGACCGCTATGCCGGTCAGCTTAAGGAACTCGCTGAGATTATCCGCGGCGAAAAGCCGAATCCTCCCGGTCTTTACCTTCACGATCTTAAGGTTCATAAGGTTTCGCTTGACGCCTGCAACCTTAAAACTAAGGAAATATGGTAACAGGAATCATCGCGGCGAGTCTTCTTACTCCATTTTTCCTCGAGGTGACGCCCGAGGTCCGCTCGACGTATCAGTCTCTTGGAAAAATAGTGGAAGACCGCCCGATGCAGGTTACGAACGTGCGCTTCGGATATGATTCGGGGCGCTTCGGACGTTTTGGAATCCGAAATTGGGATGTAAGTTCTCTGTCCGATAGACGCCATGATGCTCATCGTCATGCCGTTTATCATACCGAATTCGGCCCGACGTGGGATTTCGATTTTGATATCGCCGATGATTGGCGCCTTAAAACGGGTGTTACGAGATCATGGACGATGTATCGCGGATTCACCAATTCCAAGAGCGACAGAACATATCATTGGTGGCAGGTCGATCAGTCGCTTGAAAATCCGTATCTCGTTCCGTTTTACAGAATGAGAAAGTGTTTTCGCGGCAATGACTACTTTTATTTTAAAGTCGGCTTAAGGCGAAAATTCGAGATGTTTGACGATGTTTATTTCACACCGTCGGTATTTGCAGAGGGCGGAAGTTCGCGCAATTTCGAACGTGTTATCGGAAAGAGGCCCGATGGCAGACATTGGGATGATGGAGTTTCGTCTCTCTCGTTGCGCTTGGAATTTTCCTGGCGATACAGTGATATGATGACGCTTTTCGCCTATGTCGAGCAGTATGAGGTTATCGGTTCCGACGAGCGTCGCATTAACGGCGAGAGTACATACCGATGTGCGCATAACGACTGGACGCACGGCGGTGTCGGCATGAGGTTGTCGTTCTGATGTTATGACATCTAATCCAGATTTAATTAAGTAAAAGGAAAATTAAGTATGAATAAGTTCGTTTCACGAATTGTAATGGCAGTGACGGTTCTGCTGTTTGCGTCAGTTACAGCTCAAGGAGTTGTTACGCAGTCGGTTATCCGTGTTGGACTTGTTGACCAGTGTTCCTCAAAAGGCGTTGGCGAGAAATATATTTCCTTCGTCTCTCAGGGCGGATTCGAGCCCGTTGTTCTAAAGCACACGACCGATAAGGCGAAGATCGCTGAAATGGTAGCAGCGTGCGATTCGATCATACTTTGCGGCGGGGAGGATATTGAGCCTTCCAGGTATAACGAAAAGCCTTCTCCAAAACTCGGTAAGGTCAATACGGTCCGCGACGCGTGGGAGTATGCGGTTTTGGATGAAGCCGTAAAATTGCGCAAGCCGATTCTTGGCATTTGTCGCGGCTGTCAGATTTTGAACGTTTATTTCGGCGGGACTCTTTATCAGGATCTGCCTACCGAGTTTGAAGGGTGCGCGAGCGAAGGGCATAGGCTCGAAAATCAAGGCGAGCATTCGATTATCGCCGTACCTGGTTCGCGCTTCGCCGATTACACAGGCAAACTAAAAATGACCGTCAATTCGCGTCATCATCAGGCCGTAAAGAAACTTGGGCGCGGCTTTAAGGCTACGGCGCATTCGGCTGATGGAGTTGTCGAGGTTATCGAGAATACGGAGTATCCCGCGATCGGTGTTCAGTTCCATCCTGAGATGCTGGTATGCGACAAGGGCCGTAAGGAGTTTTTGAATCTTCTGCCGCGTCCACGGGTAAAAGCGGGACTTTATTGCGATAAGGGCAGTCGCGGCAAAAATGTCGTTTACTGGGCTAAGATACTTTCTGGCTCGCCTGATGTCGATGTTACCTTTCTTGATGGAAAGGACGTGCGCGAAGGTAAACTCGATGGTCTGGATATTCTCGTTATGCCGGGAGGTACGGGATTTGGGCAGTATGATTCGATGCTTGAAGAGGGTGCCGCCAAAATCCGTCAGTATCTGCGTAACGGCGGAAAGTATTTCGGCACATGTGCCGGACTCGCGGTTTTGATGAATGAGGATAAACGCATCGCGATTCTTCCCGTGGAGCGCATTCGCGGTCATTATATGCGCGGCGGAGGTGATTTGCAGGTTAAGTTTGAAGAGAAGTGGATTAAAGAGCTTTCGCTTACAAATAATCTTTATGCGATTCAATTCCACCACGGCCCTGTGCCGGTTCCGGGAAAATCAATTAAAGGCGTTAAAATCGAAACCGTCGGCGTTTCTATGAACGCGATCGACGAAAAGGGCCAGATGAACGCATATCGCCGCGATTCGATGATTGGGACTGCCGCATTCTTGTATGCTACCGTCGATAAGGGAGAGATTCTCGCGTGCAACTGCCATCCTGAGGGACGCGAAAGAACGCGCGACATCATTTCTGGCGTATTCAACCGTCTGACTGGTCGCCGTATTATTATGCCGAAGTTTACGCATTTTCCTAAAGAGTTTAAGTTTAAGGCTACAGGCCGCGACTCTGTTCTTAAGGGCTTGGAAGCGCTCAACAAGATGCAATGATTTTCAGATGTTTTGATAGGGTTAAAAATCTGAAAAAGCGATTCCTCTTCTGTACAGAATGAATAAAGGCAAAAGGGGAAAGGTGGGGAAATTTCAGAATTTTCTGCGCTTCCATGAGGCGGCGGGATTTGGTATACTATTCAATATTGAATTTCATTCGTGAATTTAATTAAAAATAGAGTTCTTAAGGAGATAAATAAAAATGAGACCTGTAGTATTCATTATCCGTGACGGCTGGGGTGTTAACGATCGCAAAGACGGTAATAGCGTCTATGGCGCCAAAACGCCCGTTATCGATCAGATCCGTGCCCGTTATCCCCATTGTCTTCTCGACTGCTGCGGCGAGGCTGTAGGTCTTCCCGACGGCTACCAGGGTTCTTCTGAAGTGGGCCATCTCAATATGGGCGCCGGGCGCATCGTCGTTCAGGAATTGAAGCGCATTGACGACGGGCTCGCCTCCGGCGATCTCTTTAAGAACGAGAAGTGGAGTAATCTCATCAAGAACTGGAAGAAGAACAATTCCCAGTTCCATTTCTTCGGCCTTCTCCAGGACGAGGGCGTCCACGCCCATCAGGAGCATCTTTTTAAACTCATGAAGCGTGCCCGCGCCGAATTCCCCGAGGGTAAGATCGTCGTTCATCCGTTCCTCGACGGCCGCGACACTCCGCCCAGATCAACGCTCGAGTATATCGCCCGCCTTAAACAGGAGCTCGCTACGATAGGCAACGCCGTTATCGGAACGGCTATGGGCCGCTATTACGGTATGGACCGCGCGAAGAAGTACGCTCTTACCGATACGGCTTACTCTTGCATCGTAGACTGCGTCGGAGAGCGAGTTAATTCGATTGAAGAGGCCGTCAAGCACGAGTACGAGACGGGCAAGACCCCCGATAACACTCCCATGACCGACGAGTACATTCCCTGCTACGTCATCGGCGACTACGCCGGCATGCAGGACGGTGACGTCGTGATGCACACCAACTACCGTCAGGATCGCGCGATTCAGCTTACCCAGGCGTTTGTGTGCGACGATTACGCCGGTGTCCGCGCGCGTCGTCCCGCCGTAACCTTCCTCGGCTTCTCGCGTTACTGGGATGAGTTCGAAGATTATCTTCTCGGTGCGGGAGGCTCCGGCGGCAGCATGGACAACCTCCTCGGTGAGGTTATATCCAAGGCCGGGCTTAAGCAGCTCCGCATCGCCGAAACGCAGAAGTTCCGCCATGTCACGAGCTTCTTTAACGGCAAGTCCACGACGCCTTCCGAGGGCGAGGATCAGGTCGACGTTCCGAGCCGTTTCGATCCCGCGACGTTCGCTTCCCACCCCGAGATGGACGCGTACACGGTTACCGACGAGCTTTTGAAGCGCCTTGAGAACAATCCCTACGGCTTTATCGCGGTCAACTACGCCAACTGCGACATGGTCGGCCATACGGGCGATTTTGACGCTGCCAGGAAGGCTGTCGAGGTTACCGACGAGTGCATCGGAAAACTTCTTCCGCGCCTCATGGAGCTCGACGCCCATGTTCTCATTTTCGCCGACCACGGCAATGCAGAGCAGATGGTCGACTACAAGTCCGGCCTCACGAAGACGTCCCATACGCTCAATCTCGTCGAGTGCTTCTATGTCGCTAATGACGCCGCAGGCGTAAGGCTTACTCCGCTCGCCAAGCTTTCTGCCGTAGCTCCGACGGCTCTTCAGATGCTCGGAATTCCCGTGCCGCCGGAGATGACGACTCCTTCGCTACTTGCGGGTAAAGAGCCTTGGTCCAAGACTCAGCTGAACGTCTAATGCGGCGTCTTTTAGTTTCGATTGCGTTTGCGTTACTCGCTGCGTCGGTCATGGCCGGCGTTAGCGTGAGCAAACGCTATCGGAGCGAGCGCAACAAAGAGCGTGAGGCGAGGAAGTCGACCGAGTTTATAATTCTTCATACGACCGAAGCCGCCGAAAAGAGTTCTTTGAGGCATGTTTCCGAAAGAGGGCTCTGCCATTATTGCGTAACACCTTCGGGAGCTATCTATCAGATTATCGACCGCCATCGTGTTGCGTTCCATGCCGGGTGTTCGATGTGGAACAAGAAAGAGGAGATCGATAAATATTCGATCGGTATCGAGTGCGTCGGCTATCACGATAAGGTTATGCCGCGCAAGCAGCTTAACGCGATTCGCGATCTGGTCGCGGAACTTCAGTCGATATACGGTATTCCCGACGACAAGGTTTTGACACACAGCCAGGTTGCCTTCGGCGAGAAGAACAAATGGCAGAAACATCGCCATCGCGGGCGCAAGCGTTGCGGGATGCTGTTCGCGATGCCGAGCGTACGAGGCGTTCTTAAGCTCGACTCCCGCCCGGCGTTCGATCCCGACGTAAAGGCGAAGCGACTTATCGTCGCCGATAAATATCTTAACAGTGCCTTGTACGGTTCTTTGGATACTATGGTAAAAACATACGGCAAGGCGACGATAAAAAAGGTCGATCCGACAAAATCCAAACTCGTAAAGGTTGATCCGAAAAAGAAGGGTATATCCGGTGAGGTTAATTCCCGTCCAGCTTCCTCCAAGTTTAAAACTATTCCCCAGTCGGTTGCCGAATTGAACGCCCAGGGCTTCAAAGCCGTCGGTGTTGTTTCCAAAAAGAACCTACCGTTGAACATTGTCGGAAAACATTGGAATTCAAAGGATACTTATTATTCGATCCGCGGTCGTGTCATTCCCGGCAACATCGTTAATCCGAAGCGGTTTGAGGATGGTATGACGATATGGAGAAAGCCAACGAAATGACCGAAGAAAAAGCAAGAGAAAATCTCGTCATCATCGGCAGCGGGCCTGCTGGACTCGCGGCTGGCATATATGCGTCGCGCGCCGGTCTTAAGCCGCTTGTCATTGAAGGTATGCTCGCGGGCGGTCAGTTGACGAAGACGGACGAGGTTGAGAATTATCCCGGTTTTGAAAATCCCCAGACAGGACTTTCTCTTATGGCTGCAATGCGCGCTCAGGCTGAACGCGCGGGAGTCCGCTTTGAGATGGATGAGATTTCGTCCGTCGATTTTTCTTCTTCCGTCAAGCGCCTTTCCGGAATGATGGGAGATACTACGGCCGATGCCGTCATTGTTGCGACGGGCGCGGGTGCGCGCTGGACTAATCTTCCCGGCGAAGATAAATATAAAAACAAAGGCATCAGCGCGTGCGCCGTGTGCGACGGCGCGTTTTTCAAGGGTGCCGACGTCGCCGTCATCGGAGGTGGTGATACGGCTCTTGGTGATGCGCTCTATCTTTCGCGTATCGCGAAGTCAGTTTATCTTATCCACCGCCGCGATGCATTTCGAGGTACTAAAGTTCTCACGGAGCGCGTTCTCAATACACCGAACATCACCGTTCTTTGGAATACGACCGTCTCATCGTTCGAGGGAGACGGCTCGAGATTGACTTCGCTCAAGCTTTCGGGAGACCGCGAAATCGTCGTGACGGGCGCATTCGTCGCCATAGGCCACGATCCTCAGACGTCGTTCCTTAGAGGCGCCGTCGATCTTGACGACGCCGGTTATGTTAAGGTTGAGCGTACCCGTACTAATATTGAAGGCGTCTTCGCCGCCGGCGATTGCGCAGATCCGTTTTATAAACAGGCCGTAATCGCGGCGGGCGCGGGTGCGCAGGCGGCGATAGAGGCTCAACATTACCTGCAAGAAAGGGGTCTTGTATGATTACCGATATTAATGAAAAAGATTTTGATTCCGCTGTCGCCGAGGGTGTGGTGCTTGTCGACTTCTGGGCGACGTGGTGCGGACCCTGCAAGATGCAGGGCGCCATTCTCGAGTCGAAGGTCGCGCCCGTGAAGCCTGAGCTTAAAATTCTCAAGGTCGATATCGACGGGAATATTTCGCTCGCGCAGAAATTCGGCATCATGTCGATCCCTGCGCTCAGGATCTTCAAAAACGGAAATCTCGTCAAATCTTTCGACGGCGTCACGAAGCCCGAGGAAATTATCTCCGCGGTTGAGAACGCTTAATCAAGGGATTGGCGATATGAAATTTGAACCGAACGTTCACACGCTCGTATGGGGGAGCGAGAGTTGGGAGATTTCGGCGCATGATTCTTCGCCGAACGTCATAGCCGACGGGGTGGAGAAGGGACGTACGCTCGCGGAGGTTGAGCCTGAGTTTCCAGTTCTCGCCAAAGTAATCGACGCTAAAACGCGTCTTTCGGTCCAGGTTCACCCGAACGAGCGCACGGCTTTGATCGCGGGCGGCGAGCCTAAGACGGAGATGTGGTGTGTTCTCGAGCCGGGGCCGATTTATGCGGGGCTTAAGAGCGGTGTCGGCGCTGCGGAAGTCGAGAGCGCCATCGCGGACGGGAAGTTCGAAGATATTCTCGTTAAGCACGATGCGAAGAAATACGATACCTTTTTTATTCCCGGAGGTCTCGTTCATGCGATCGGAGACGGCGTAAAACTTTATGAAGTCCAGCAGAGCTCCAATACGACCTACAGACTTTACGACTGGGGGCGCGTAGGCGCCGACGGAAAGCCGCGTGAGCTTCATGTAGCGAAGTCTCTTGAATGCATCGATTTCAGCTTAGGCGTTCCGAAGCCTGTCCGAAACGTGAAGTGTGAGTTTTTTGACTTTACCCAGCACGATTTTCCGGAAGAGCGCGAGGTCACGGCCGAGAGCGATTATCTTCTTGTTTATGAAGTTGAAAAATCTCTTTCGACCCTTCTTCGCCAAGGTGAAAAAACTTTGGTCGGACCGGGTCGCGTCTTTCTAACGGCGGTTGAAAAATGAAAACGGAAGATAAAATTTTAGCGCTCATACGCGAGACGAGCTCGTCACTTCCCGACGATGTCGAGAAGGCGATATTAAGCGCGATGCGCCGCGAAGAAAACGGCTCTTCCGCCAAGATGATCCTTAAGACGATTCACGATAACTGCGCTCTTGCGCGAAAGAACGCAACGCCGCTTTGCCAGGATACGGGGACATTGACGTTTTTCGTAGATTCCCGGCTTCGCAAGAAGGTCAACCGCAAGGTGATTTCCGAAGCGGCCCGCAAGGCGACTGAAAAAGGATATCTCAGAAAGAATTGCATCGATTCCGTTGACGGGAGGTCTTACGACGACAATGTCGCGGAAGGTGCGCCGGTCATTCATTATTTTGAGCCAGAGTCTTCCGATTCCAGACCTACAGTCACGCTTGTAATGAAGGGCGGCGGATCCGAGAACATGTCGCGCCAGTATTCGCTTCCCGATTCGTCACTCGGAGCGGGGCGCGATCTGAAGGGCGTTGAAAAATGTATTCTCGACGCTGTCGTTAAGACCCAGGGGTACGGTTGCGCGCCTGGTATTTTAGGAGTTTGTATCGGCGGCGACAGAGCGACGGGCTACGAGATCGCCAAGGAGCAGCTTTTAAGAGGTTTGGCGGATTCGTCGAAAGATCCGCGACTTGCGAAAATGGAGAAATCTATTCTCAAGAAGGCCAATTCGCTCGGTATCGGCCCTATGGGGCTCGGAGGAAAGACTACGCTTCTCGGGGTTAAGATCGCATCTCGACCGCGTGTTCCCGCGAGCTTTTTCGTAACGATCGCGTATATGTGCTGGGCAGCCCGCAGAAGGACGGTGGAGATATGATCGAGCTTAAATATCCGTTTGACGAGAAGTCGATCCGCTCGTTGAATGCGGGTGACGCCGTGAGCATCACCGGCGTCATTCATACTGGGCGCGACAAGTTCCATAAGTATTTCGCCGACGGTGGCAGGATAAACGTGGATTTCAAAGACGGCGCTCTTTTTCATTGCGGACCCGTGGTTGTTAAACGGGGCGGCGAGTGGAAGGTCGTAGCGGCAGGTCCCACGACATCGGTAAGAGAGAATCCGTACGAGCCCGAGTTTATCGCGAAATCCGGCGTAAGAATCATTATCGGCAAAGGTGGCATGGACGCGGCGACATTAGAGGCGATGCGCAAATACGGCGCGGTTTACATTCAGGCTGTAGGCGGCGCGGCGGCTGTTTCGGCCGCGGCGGTAAAGCGCGTTCAAGGCGTCGATTTTCTCGATGAATTCGGCGCTGCCGAGGCGTGCTGGCATTTTGAAGTCGAGGGTTTTCGCGGAGTAGTCGCGATGGACTCTAGCGGCACGAGTCTTTTCGATCGTGTCGCCTCATCTTCGCGAGAAAAATTTCTCGAGTTTTACAATTAAATCGACTTGATAAAAAGAAGGAGGTGTCTTATGCAGTTAAGCAGAATGTCGTTTTTTAAGTCAGCTCTCGCCGCTGGTGCTTTTCCGTATATTGCCGGATGTCTCGGATTGAAAGGTAGCGCTAAGCGAGGGGATAAGGTGCGTTTAGCATGTATCGGCGTAGGAAATCAGGCTTGGAACGATATTGTCGAATTCATGAAGACCGGTGACGCCGTTATCGCCGCGCTTTGCGATGTCGATCTCGGCGCGAAGCATACCGAGAAAGCCTTGGCGACCTACCCGAATGTGCCTCGCTTTAAAGACTTCCGCAGGATGTTCGATGCGATGGAGGGTAAAATCGATGCGGTGCTCGTCGGTACTCCCGATTTCTCTCACTTCCCGGCAACGATGGATGCCATACGGCGAGGTATACCGGTTTATGTTGAAAAGCCTCTCGCCCACACCTTCCAGGAGTGCGAACTTCTGATGCAGGCCGAAAAGAAGTACAACGCGATCTGCCAGCTCGGTAACCAGGGACATTCAGGCGCAAATCCTCTGCAGATGGGTGAATACGTCAAGAAAGGGATTATCGATCCTTCCAAGCTCGTTCGTATGGTCGCCCACATGAACAACCCACGCCGTTGGCATAAGTGGAACGGCGATGTCAGATCTTTTCCGGCCGCTGAAAAAATCCCTGAAACTCTTGATTGGGATCTCTGGCTATCGCAGACGCTGCCGCACGATTATTCCAAACATTATATCAACGGCGACTGGCGCTGCTGGTACGACTTCGGCATGGGATGTCTCGGAGACTGGGGTGCGCACACGATGGATACGATGCATCGCTTCTTTGAACTGGGACTTCCGAGCGAAGTTAAGATTTCGGATGTTAAAGGCTGGAATCCGTATGTTTATCCTATGCAGGATACTCTCAGGTTCACCTTTGATGCGAAGGGCAAGCGTCCGAAAATCGACCTTGAATGGTACGAGGGCATTAATAATATGCCTAAGTTGCCGAAGGGCTATAAATATCTCGCCTGGGGCGGCGATATTCCTGCTGCGAAAGGTTCTACCGCCAAAGCCGCCCAAAAGCTTATTCCCGGACGCTTTTTTGAACTCAGCGACGGTTCGGCCTGGGAGGGCGGTTCTCACAGCGCTCCGCTCCTTAAGATTGGCGTCGATAAAAAGGATCTCCCCGCTTATACCCAGCCCGTCGGCACTCACTGGAAGAACTTCCTTATGGCCGTCAAGGGTGAAGCGAAGGTCAATTCGCCGTTCTCTGTCGGAGCTCCGCTTTCGCAGGTCTTCTGTTTGGGCGTAATCGCTCAGCGTCTCAACCGCGGCTTTAAGTTCGATCCCGTAACCAAGCGCGTCGTCGGGGACGACGTTGCCGACGCGCTTCTTCGCGGCCCTGCGCCGCGCAAGGGCTGGGAAGAGTTTTACAGAATCTGATCGTGCTGTTTTCTGTTAAGGGGTAAAAGAATGAAAAAGATCATTTTTGCGGCAGTCCTATCGGCGGTGTTGGGGTCATTCGCGGCGGTCCCGTTCAAAATAGGGATAGCGGGTTATACTTTCTACAAAAAATCATTGGACGAGTCTTTGACGATAATGCGAAAAATCGACTGCCGTTATCTCTGCCACAAGGACTTTTTCCTTAAGTATGACGCGAGCGACGCTGAAATAGCGGCGTATCTCGACAAGACCTCTAAATACGGTGTCAAAACGCTCGCTACGGGGCCCCTTTACGCGAAGGATGAGGCGACGGTTCGCGCACAGTTCGAGTTCGCCAGAAAGCTCGGTGTAAAGATTCTTGTCGGCGTTCCTTACGAAGTCAAAAAGGGCGCCAAGGACGCCTGGGGGCCAAATCGCATAGAGTCCGACACGATGCTTGACATAATCGAAAAGCTCGTTAAAGAGTACGATATGTATTATGCCATTCACAATCACGGGCCGGATATCCCCAATCTCTACCCGACTGCCGAATCAGTGATGGTGCGTACCGCCAACCGCGACAAGCGCATCGGCGTCTGTCTAGACGTCGGTCACGAGCGCCGCGCCGGTCTCGATCCCGTCGCGTTCATCCTTAATCATGCTGACAGGATTTTTGATGTTCACATAAAGAATATCAAGATCGACCCCGTTAAGAATATCGCTATGGAAGGTCCGCGCGGCGAGCTCGATATCCCGGCGATTTTCCAGGCTCTCGCTGATGTCGGCTATACGGGGCTTTGTCATATCGAATACGAAAAGGATTTCAGCGATAATGCGATAGGCTTGGCCGAATCCTTCGGATATTACCGTGGAGTAGCCGATTGCATCAAGGCTAAAGCTGTCATGAAGCCGGTTCCCGCCGACGCCAACACGCTGAGCGACGCCGAGAAAGCTGACGGCTGGAAGCTTTTGTGGGACGGTAAGACTCTCAATGGTTGGGTCGGCGTTAAAAATGATTTTAACACTCCGCCGTCAAAGGGTTGGGTGATAAAAGATGGAACTCTTACGATGCGTCCCGTCAACGGCATCACTCCTGACGGCAACTGGTTTCCGCTTCCTCCAGAGGATCAGAAGCTCGGCGGCGGCGGCGATATCGTAACGGTCGAGAAGTATCGCGACTTCGCCTTCAAGTTCGATTTTCGTCTTACGAAATATGCGAACTCCGGCGTTAAGTATTTTTACGACGAGAAGCAGAACAAGGGCTCGTGCGAGGAATATCAGATTCTTGAAAACGGTCATCCCGATTCATCAAAGGGCAAAGGCGGCAACCGCAAGAGCGCATCGCTTTATGATATATTCGCCGCGAATGCCGACGAGATTCTTAAGTCTCCCGGTGAATGGAATAGCGCAATGATCGTCTCAAGGGGTTCAAATGTTGAGCATTGGCTCAACGGTGTCAAGGTTCTTGAATACGACCGCGCGTCAAAGGCGTTCAAGGACGGCGTTAAGGCTTCTAAGTACGCCACCTGGGGCGTCAGCGCGGACGGTAAACCACAAGCCTGGGGCGAGATTGCCGAAGGCCGCATTCTTCTTCAAGATCACAGCGATTCTACCGTTTCTTTCTGCAATCTTAAAATCAAGGAGTTCAAATGAACAGAAGAGATTTTTTAAAGCTTTCCACAATGGCTGCGGCCGCAACGCCGATCGTTTCGGCTTTCGGAGCTCCTAAGAGCGAGGCGACCAAGCCTGCTGCGGGTTCCGCGCTTTTCAGAGTTAAGCCTTACGTTCAGCTTTTTGACGAAGATTC
>JAGCJE010000222.1 GCA_017648225.1 Kiritimatiellia bacterium
CCCAGTAGCTTTAAGAATACATTCTAACGCCGTTTTTGGCGTGTTAACCTCATTGCAATTTCAAACCCAAGTCCATTATGGGGATATGCTCCATAGTGGGCTTTCGTTTATTCATAAATAACTGAAAACTAAATAAAGGAGACAGTAATGATAAAACGAGTGCTATCAAAATTGCGAAAGGTGACTATGTCACTATTCGCGGTACTGTGCGCTGGCGCAGTATGGGCTGAAGAAGGTGAGGTGACAACTCCTGAAGTTACCCCAGAGCCAGAGCCAACTCCGTCTACATCGGCGTTGGCGTTAGATCCAAGTGCTGGTTATATTGTCAGAGATTTGGGCGAACTGAGAGATCAGGTAGCGGTTGTCTTTACTAACAATGCTGCTATAGCTACATGGAAGGCTCCTAAGGATCTTAAGAATGTTGAGTTTCTCGCTGTCGGTGGCGGCGGCGGCGGTGGTGGTGCTGTTAATTATAATGCATACGAAAAGCAGCAGGGCGGTGCCGGCGGCGGTGGCGGCGGTGTAGTTATCGGTTTTATTAAGGACCTTTCGGCAAATGCAACTGTATCTGTAACTGTAGGTGATGGTGGTCCTGGTGGGACGGGCGCTTACAAGTCTTCAGGAACTCCAAGTGATGGTACAGGCGCCCCCGCAAGTAATAGTAGCAGTTCTATTATTACGATTGATAATATTATGTATATTACCGCGCCTGGCGGTGGTAGTGGCGGTGGTTATAATAAAGCTGCGATTGCTACTGGTGGCTCGAACTCTGGTGGAACTAAGAATTCTACAGATACTGCACTTGCGAGTTTTACTTATATTGGTGCTGACGCGGCTAATAATATTTCCAATGCTCAATTATTGAGAAATAAGGGAGGCTTAAGTTATACGTCAGATTCTGGTTACTCCTGCGGTGGTGGCGGCGGCGGCGCCACAGAGTCGGGATATGCGTCTGGCGGATCAAAGATTGGTGGAAGAGGCGGATTTGGATATGAGTCATATATTACAGGTGAACGTGTCGTCTACGGTGCTGGCGGTGGTGGTGGCACTGGTAGAAGTGGTGGCACTGGTACTTATATAGAAGAAGGTGACCTTCCGTTTGTAGAGGGCGCTGGTCTTGGCGGCGTAGGTACTGCGGATGGCTCAGCTGGTCTCGCTAATCAAGGCGGCGGTGGTGGCGGCGGTAGTTACGGGAAGAATGGCGGCGCTGGCGGCTCTGGTATTGTAGTTCTTCGTTTCGCTTATTTTGATGGTGATATTTCTGTTAACGCTACGGCTAATATTCTTCCTAAGATTTCGGATAAGGTTTATACTGGCGAGGCTTTGGTTTCGGGGCTTGAGAATACATACGCTTATACGGTCGAGGAACTCGGCGAGCGCATTAATGTCGGTCAGCAGACTGTTCGCGTAACCCTTAACACTGGTTATGTTTGGGCTGACGGTGATACGAATAATACTAAGGAATTTACCTGGAATATTACTCAAGAGGCTAATAACTGGATGGTTGAGCCTTATCTTTCTCATACGGCTTGGCCTCAGATATTCGCTTCGACAGTAAACTTTAAGTTTACAGCCCCACAGACGAGCTTTGGCGTTCTTCAAGCTGAACTTTCAAAGGACGGAGCGGTTGCTCAGTCTTTCAGCGGTACTCTCCCGACTGAACCTGGTTCTTATACTCTTAGGTACTGGGTTGAGGGAACTGATAACTGGGCGGCTAAGGAATGGACTGTAAACTTTAAGATTTATCGCTCTGAAACGTTTACGGAAGGCTATAGGGTTCATGGCCTTGGCGAGAATGGTGATGAAGTAGCTGTAGTATTTACCCAGAATGCTAGCTGGACCGTTCCTGCTAACCTTAAGAGCGCTCAATTCCTCGTCGTCGGTGGCGGCGGTGGTGGAGGCGCTGATGTTTATTCTGATTCTGCATCTGGCGGCGCTGGTGGTGGTGGCGGCGGTGTTGTTACCGGCGAAGTCGATTTAACTAAGGATGCTACAGTAACTGTCACAGTTGGTGCCGGTGGTGCTCGCGGTCAGAAGCGTGAAAACCAGCGAGATGGTCTTACATCAGGTAACTATTACGGCGCTTCTAGGAAGGGTGGTAACTCTGTTCTCTCTGTCGGTGATACTACTTATGTTACCGCATACGGCGGTGGTCGCGATCAAGGCACTACTAGAAGGGATACTCACGGTTCTGCATGGGTTGCTTCCGATGCTAGGATTGGTGGTGTTGGTGGATCTAATGGTGGGTCTCGCGGTGGAAATACCTCAGAGCAGTCTGATCCTCAAAAGGGTACTGTAGCTCCTATCCCGGCTCTTCGCAATTGCACTACTTATGGTAATCAAGGTGGTAAGGGATGTTCAGTAGAGTATTATGGATTCCCGGCTGCTGGTGGTGGCGGAGGAGCGAATCCAGACCCTGCGCTTGGTACTGGTGGTGATGCTGGTAATGGTGATGCTGGTTGGCCAGGCGGTAAAGGCGGCGAAGGCTTAGCCTCTGATATTACTGGTGCTCGCGTTGTCTATGGCTCCGGTGGTGGCGGTGCTTCTCACCAGGGTTCTCTAGGTGGTATTGGCGGCTCTGGCGCTGGTAATGGCGGTGATAGTGATGATGCTCAGGGCACTTCGGCTCTCGCTAACCAGGGTGGTGGCGGAGGCGGTTCGTCTCGTAATACTACCTATGGCGGCAACGGCGGATCTGGTATTGTAGTAATTCGCTACTCCGTCTATGCGGCCGAAGTTGATGGTGTACCTTACGCTACACTTAGCGATGCGTTCGCCGCGGCTGAGGCTGGCGCTACGGTTAAGCTCCTCAACGATGCAACGCTCGTTGAAAAGATCACTGTTAAGAAGGCTGTAACGCTCGATCTTAATGGTTGCACGCTTAGCGAGACTGTCACTGACAGCTATGGTGCAATTTATATCGGAACGACTGGTAATCTCACCATTACTGATTCTGCTACGGGCGGTAAGATCGCTACTGACGGCGGCATCGTTATTGGTAACTATGGTACTGTTACTGTTGCGGGCGGTACGATCGAAGCCGGCGCGGCAGCTGAGGATGACACCTCTATTTATAACTTCTACTATAACGGCTCGACTTATGGTAAGTTGACTGTTAATGGTGGTAAGGTTGGTCGTATTTGGAACTGCGGTAATGCTAACATCACTGCCGGCACGGTTGGCGACATCGACAACAGCGGCGCTATGACGATCGCTGAAGAAGCCGTCATCGAAGACGAAGAGATTATTCTCGGCAATGACGCGGCGGATGTTCCCAATGCCGGTACGATCATCACATCCAAGACGCTTAACGTCTCGACGCTCGCTGATGATTACGTGGTCGAAATCGTAGATGGCGTCTACAAGCTCAAGTATACCAAGACCTATACCGTTACGCTCCCGGCTGCTCCTGCGAATACCGTTTGGTATTGCAACGGTCAGGAAGTAACTGGTCCTGTTTATGCGGAATATGGTTCTAATGTTACGATTACGCTTAAGCCAGCTGAGGGTTGCTCCTTTAGCGATGGCGCGGCAGAACTTACGGTTATTGAGATTTCTGCTATCGGTGCAGATACAGAGGTAACTCTCGATAATGTTACGGTTCCTGAGGCCTTCCAGGTCGTTGCAAAGATCGGCGATACGCCCTATGCTTCGCTTCAGGCTGCCTATAATGACGCGGAAGCTGGCAATACAATTGTGTTGTGCAAGGATGCTTCAGGCGCAGGCCTTATAATCAATAAGTCAGTAACGATCGACTTCGGTGGTAATACCTACACCTTTACTGATGGTGTTGGCGATGTTCCGTCCAACGGCTTCCAGGTTCGTGTCGGTAACGATGTTGTCCTTACGAATGGTAAATTGACTGTTGCTGAGGACTCTGCAAGTAAGTTCTATACGCTCATTCAGAACTATGCCAACTTGACGGTTGAAAATATGGTTCTTGATGGTACGAACCTCGATAAGTGGTCGAAAACTGATGGTGATTCCTATGTCCTTTCGAATAATAGCGGTACAGTTCTTATTCAGGGTGCAACTTCCATCACTGCTAATGACGATGGCGATCTCGCTTATGCCTTCGACGTTTGCAAGTACAAGACTTATGAGGCGCCTACCGTAACTCTCAACACGACTGGCACAATTGCCGGTAAGGTTGAAGTTTCGGGTGGTGACTTCGTCATTGGTGATGAAAATACCGCTGAAATCAGCGCGATTGACTTCACTGCTGGCTCGGTAAAGGGTAATGTCGAGGAAGTTCTCGCAATTCCTGAGGATAAGAAACTCGTAGAGACTGATGGCGTGTACACTCTTGCCGATAAGGATGTTCTCGCTAAGGTCGGCGATAAGCTCTTCGAGACTATCGCTGAAGCCTTTGACGTAGCTCAGGCTGGCGACACCGTTATTCTCGAGAAGAACTTAACAGTTGAATCAGCGCTTATCATTCCTGAAGGTGTAACGCTCGACTTGAACGGTAAGACCTTTACAGGTGATGCATTTGGTGTTGTTGCCGTCAATAAGGGTACTTATGTCACACCTCAGAATTATAAGATGGTTGGTCCTGATGCTGACTATTATAAGTCTGAAAACGCTGTTCTTACGATTGGCGCGACGAGCATCACCCTTAACTCTGGCTCTCTTGAGGTCGTTCCTACTGAATGGTGGACGCTCCCTGGTCAGACTCTTACGATTGACGCAGGAGCTGAGTTCATCATTCCTGCTGGCAAGAAGATGAATAATAACGGCTCAACGGTTGTTATTAAGGGTACGCTCTCCGGCGATGGTGCGATTAACCTCTACTCGCTCGACGCGACGGTTCAGGGCGCAGAAGGCCTTAATATCACAACGACAGTTGAGGGTTATTGTGTTGCCTTTGCTAACGGCGTATATAAGCTCGAAGAAATTCCTGCTGAGTTTGCCGCTCAGGTTGGCGAGACGAAGTATGCTACTCTCGCGGCTGCTCTCGCTGACGAGGCGAACCTCTCGGCTACCATCGAGCTTATCGCCAACACCAAGGAGAATATCACCATTCCTGCCGAGTTCGTAGGCACGATTGATCTCGGCGGATATATGCTCAAGGGATATGTTAAATATACCGGCAATGGAGCTGCAACAAGTGTGATGACTCTTACCAATGGCTCTATCTATAATGAGACTACCACATCTGCGGTTACTGTGAAGGCTGCAAAGGTGAACATGATTAATCTCAATGTTTATACTTGCAAATATCACGGTGTTCGTGTAGAGAATGGTGGTGAAGTTGTAATTAACGGCGGAAAGTATGAACTTTGGAATAATTCTACTAGTGGATTGACCTTGCTTTATGCTCGCGGTGAGGGTTCTGTATCAACTGCTTCAACGGCTAAGATTACTGTAATCGATGGTACATTTATTGCAAAGATACACCCTGCAAATACTAATCGGGAACGCTATATAGTAAACATTAACGGCCCTGGTCGTGAAATATACATTCAGGGCGGTGTCTTTGAAGCGGATAACAGCGCTACCTACAATGTAAGTACCCATACTGATGCAAATGGAGTAAAGGCAATCTTCAGCATTACTGGAGGTGAATTCTCGCACAATCCAGAAACGTATGTCGCTACTGGCTACAAGGTTGAAGGTACTGGTCCTTGGACTGTCGTTAAGTCTTGGACGGCTCCGTTGCCTGACCTTGAGGAAGGTGATAGCTTCTCTGGTGAGTATGAGTACACCCCTGAAGTTCTCTCCGCTCTCGAAACTAAGGCTGCTACGAGCGTTGATGTTAAGGTTAACGGTGTAGAATTGAAGGGCGATGAAGCTATCAAGGCTCTCAACACTGCTGTTGCAAGCTTTGGTGACGCGCTTACCTTCAATGGTACTGCCGCCAGCGTTGACATCGTAATTGAGGTAACCGAGGTTAATACTGCGGAACCTGCCGCTTCGACTGTCGTCGTTAAGCGTGGCACTGAAGAGCTCACGGTTAAGGTTACACCTACGGTTAAGTACTTCTATCCTGAGACGAAGACTTGGGGGACTGATAAGCCTGAATCTGGCGCAGTTCTCTTCAAGCTTGTCTTCGAAGCTAAGTAAACTAAAAAACAAGTGAGGGGGACTGGCCCCCTCGCTTTAAAAAAACATTTTGCGCTGCCCGTGAAGGAGTTTTGTGACCCCTCCTCGCACGGGCAGCGCTTTATAATACTAACGCCTTCACTAGACAGGAAGATTTTGATATAATAATCGGCATCTTCATGCGTGAAGATAAATATTCCACGATAACTCTACGGAAGAAATAAAATGAACTACAAATACACATGTCTGAATCCGATCGCCGATTGCGGTCTGGATAATCTCCCCGAGAACTACACCCGCACGGAGAACCTCGCCGAAGCCGAGGCCGTGTTCGTGCGCAGCGCCAAGATGGAGGCTTTGCCTGAAGGGTCCAAAGTTCTCGCCGTCGCGCGCGCCGGCGCAGGCGTAAACAACATCCCTCACGCCGATTACGCCAAGGACGGCATCGTCGTTTTCAACACCCCTGGCGCAAACGCCAACGGCGTCAAGGAGCTCGTTATCGCCGCGATGCTTCTCGCGAGCCGCGACATCGTCGGCGGAATCGAATGGGTTAAGGCCAACGTTGAGGATCCCGCCATCAACAAGACGGCCGAGAAGGCCAAGAAGGCTTTCGCAGGAACTGAAATCCAGGGCAAGAAGCTCGGCGTCATCGGTCTCGGCGCGATCGGCCAGAAGGTCGCCAACGCCGGCGTTCAGCTCGGCATGGAGGTTTACGGCTACGATCCCTATCTGTCCGTCGACGCGGCCTGGAATCTCGATCATTCCGTAACGCACTGTAAGAACGTCGAGGCGATCTACAGCGCCTGCGATTTCATCACCGTCCACGTTCCCGCTCTCGAATCCACTAAGGGTATGATCAACGCGGAGGCGATTTCGATGATGAAGCGCGGCGTCATCATCATCAACGCGGCCCGCGACGCTCTCGTCAACGAGAAGGATATGCTCGCCGCGCTCGAGAGCGGCAAGGTCCGCAAGTATGTGACCGATTTCCCGAATTCCACGACCGCGGGACAGAAGGGGTGCATCGTCATTCCCCACCTCGGCGCTTCCACCGAAGAGGCCGAAGACAATTGCGCGGTTATGGCTGTCAAGGAGATGCGCGATTATCTCGAAAACGGTAATATCGTCAATTCCGTCAACTATCCCGCCTGCTCGCTCGGTGCTCCGACGAAGGCCGGTCGTGTCGCCATCTGCCACAAGAACGTCGCGAACATGATCGCTCAGTTCACGTCGATTCTCGGAAACGCCGGCGTCAATATTGACGCGATCGCCAACAAGAGCCGCGGAGACTACGCCTATACGCTCATCGATACCGACACCGCGATTCCCGCAGCTGTTGTCGATGCGCTTGCGGCTAGCGAATCGGTCGTCCGCGTCCGGCTTATCAAGTAAGTATATTCCTGTACTTTAAAAGAAGAGAGTCGAATGGGATACGCCAGAAAAAGAACTCAGGGTTCGTCCTCGCAGGCTGTAACGCAAGCCGTAGCGAAGCAATCCCAATCGACCTCTAAAAAGTCTTCCGGCTCGATCTGGCAGATGGAGATAGGTGGGAGCTCTAAAAAGACGGTCATGAAACGTCTTGAGGTTCTTCTCTTCACCTCGGAACTCGCTGATCTTATCGAAGCCGGAATGACGCTCGGGCAGGCTCTTCAGGCGCTTGCCAATCAAGGCGAGGAAAACAGCGCCCAGCGCTATGTCTGTCAGGATATCTGCGACAGAATCGTGCGCGGCGAAACGTTTTCCTCGGCCTGTTCCCATCACCCGAAGACTTTCGAGCCGCTTTATGTGAACATGATCGCCGCCGCCGAAGCGGCAGGCGCGATGGTTGATGTTTTGCGCCGGCTTGCCGATCATTACGAGCGGTCCGATTCGATGCGCGGCAAGATAAAAAGCGCTTTGAGCTATCCCGTTATCGTTCTTATTTTCGGCGTGTTCGCCGTTGTGGCGGCGCTTGTGTGGATCATACCCAAATTCGAGAAGGTTTTCAGTTCGATGGGCGCTACATTGCCGCTCCCTACGCGTATTCTTATAGGAATGTCGAATGCGCTGATCAATTGGGGGTGGCTCATCGCGATTATAGCGGCCGTTTTAGGCGTTCTTTTTGTGAAATGGAAGAATTCTCCGTCTGGCCGGTATAAGGTGGACGGGTGGAAACTGCGCGCTCCCTTGATAAAAGGTATTGTCGCCTGCGGACTTTATTCGTCGCTGGCGTACACTCTCAAAACTCTTCTGATGAACGGCGTAAATGTTCTTCAGGCGCTGAAAATCGCCGAGGAGACGTGTTCGAACGCCGTGATAGCAAAGGCGCTCAACACCGCGAGAATGCGCGTGACCGACGGTACGAGCATATCCGGGCCTCTGGCCGCGTCCGGCGTTTTTCCGAGAATGATGACGGACATGCTGGCCATCGGTGAGCAGGCGGGCGATATGATCGGATCGCTGGAACATATCGGAAGCCGTTATCAGAAGGAAATGGACCGCAATATCGCCTCCTTCACGAATGCGCTCGAGCCTATTCTGATAGTCGCGATTGCCATTGTGGTGGGCTTTATCGCCATTTCAATTCTTACGGCCGTATTTGAAGTTTCCGCAACTCTCGGATGAAAAACATATCGCTTGAAGAACTCGGCAGAAAGCTGGACGCGCTCGATCTCTGGGACGCGGCTATGCCTTTCAACTGGGTAGTGAAACCTTCGGGCGTGGTTTTCCCCTATTTCTGCACTCTTCTTAAAGGCGACGGCGTCAATGTGAAGATCAGGTTTCTGATGCTTGAAGGGTGGCAGACGTTTCATGATTACATACGTACTCGGATCGACCGCAATTTCGGCTTTTATTTAACTCCGATGGAGATGCCTCATTTCGAGCTTGTGGTGGCTGCCTCTGGAGAGACAATGCTCTTCAGGCATGATCCGGGATATATGCCCCGGGCCCTCAACGAAAAAGAGCGCGCTCTTTGCCATAAGATTCTGTGGGAGGCGTACGGTGTTATGATGCGCTTCGAAACCGATAGAAAACTTCCGCTCCGGTTCGCCGCCGAGAAGTCGATGTTCGCACGCGTCGAGGGTGTGAACGGCGAGTGGAGCGATATGCCGTTGTCGATTCCGGAGCCTCGTCCGTGCGTCGAGGAGGTTTCGTTCCCTAAAGCTCTCGTATCAAAAGCGAAGGATCTGCCGATGGAGCAGTCGATGTCGGTCGCGGTCGACTTTCGCCTTCTGCCCAACGTGATGACGAAGGAAGATCGTCCGAGATGCGCCTATCAGCTTCTGGCAGTGGATATGGCCACGGGGGTTCGCATCGTTCAGGATAAGACATCTGTTTCTCCTGAGGGCGGACTTAAGGCCATGTGGCAGTCTATGCCGTCTAGAGTTTTGGCGGGTCTTGTGGAGTACGGCAGGATTCCTGGCTCCATGAAGGTCGTTTCAGGGCGCGTCTTCCGTTTTTTAAGGTCGATTTGCCTGGAGCTGCCGATCAAACTTTCTTTGCACGACCGTATTGAAATTCTGGATGACGCAAACGAAAGAAAGGAAACCTGACATGGCGAGCGCAGTCAAGAAAGATGTCGAGATTCTTCTTGTGAAGGCCGAGATCACATCGCTCCCGGAGCGTAAACTTCTTAAAACCCGCAATCTCGTATGCGTGGATCTCGTTTGGCCTCGAAAGGGCGTCGCCCGAAAGTCCGCCGCGAGAGAAGCGGTCATACGCAGAGGTAAGGTCGATTTCTCCGCAGAACAGTGGGCGAATCGTATCCTTTTCCGCGAGGAGATCGACGGACACGGCGCATTGGCCGTTTCAATAACCGAATCCGTCACTGTTCAGAAGCTCAAGCGTTTCGCCCGTCTTACCGCCAAATACGCTTTCAGAATGGGGGCGGATTTTATGGAAAAGGCGATGGTCGGATATGCCGATGTCGCTTCTGCGCCTATTGATGCGCTTTCGGCCATGGTCGGAGAGAAGGATGCACCTGAAGCGATCGCCCAGGGCGTTATGGATATTTCTGATCTTCCCGCCGCAGGCACTGAGCGGTTGATCGATATTCCCCTTAAACGACCCGGCGAAGATGATGTCATCGGTACGATGACTCTCCTGCTGCGCGCTTAAACATTGGCGGTACTTCATTTATTTTTGATATAATACTGACACTATGAAAGATTTAAAAGAAGCTTACAAGACGATCGAGGCCGATCATTTCGCGCCCAGAATGGAGATTTCGTTCATTGACGGCGTCAACCGCCAGACATTTTCGTACGAGAAGGTCACGTGGAACATCGGCGGCGAGGAGAAGGGTCTCAGATACGGCGAGAACCCCGGCCAGGAGGCGGCTCTTTATAAGCTCGTGAACGGCAATCTCGTCCTCGGCGATGTCGAGATGATTCAGGCCGGCCGCTATCTCGCGTCGGTTCCCGAGCTTCTCCAATCCGGCAAGCATCCCGGCAAGACGAACGTGACGGATACCGACAACGCGCTCAATATTCTGCGCTATCTGATGGATAAGCCTTGCGCGGTTATCGTAAAGCACAACAATCCGTGCGGCGTAGCCACCGGTTCGACTTTGGCCGAGGCGTATTTCCGCGCCAACAAGGCCGACCGTCTCGCCGCTTTCGGAGGTGCGATCGCGCTCAACCGCGAATGCGACATCGAAACGGCTAAGCTCATCATCGAGAATTACGCCGAAGTCGTGGTCGCTCCCGATTTCAAGCCCGGCGTGATGGATCTCTTCGCGACTAAGAAGAATCTCCGCGTCTTCCGCATCAGGAATATGGAGCGCCTTACCGAATTCGTCGCTAGACACGTGGTGGATTTCAAGTCTCTCATCGACGGCGGCATCGTCGCCCAGACGTCGTTCTCTGCCAACGCCCGCAAGAGCGAAGATATGATCCCCGCCTACTGCAACCGTAAGATTACCAACAAGGAAACGGGTGAAGTCACTTTTGAGGAGCATAAGATAAACCGGCTTCCCACGGCCAAGGAATATGAGGATCTCGTTTTCGGCTGGCTCGTCGAAGCGGGCGTAACATCCAACTCCGTTCTTTACGTCAAAGACGGCGCGACCGTCGGCATCGGTACCGGCGAGCAGGATCGCGTAGGAGTCGCCGAAATCGCACGAGACAAGGCTTACACTAAACACGCGGACTGGATCGCGTGGGAGAAGTACGCCAAGCCTTATAACGATCTTCGTCTTGTTTTCGGCGAGGAGGACGGCGCTAAAAAGCAGTCTGAAATCATGGAGCAGACAAAGGCCGAGAAGGGCGGCCTTCCCGGGTGCGCGATGGTTTCGGACGCGTTCTTCCCGTTCCGCGACGGCGCCGAGGTCGGTATCCGTGAGGGTATTACCTCGATTGTCCAGCCCGGCGGCGCGATTCGCGACTGGGACGTGATCGACTGCTGCAACGATGCGGGCGTCGCCATGGTCTTTACCGGTCAGCGCAGCTTCCGCCACTGATATAAAACTGTCAATTTAAGGATAATCCATGGAAAAGATAACATTCGGCGAGGCTTGGGGATACGGCGGATTTCTGATGTGGGTGCTGGCGCTTATGTCGGTGGCGGCGTTCACGGTCGTTATTTATCTCATCGTGATCCAGTGGCGCAGCGTCTTTTTATCCAGTTCGCTCGATCGTCTTAAAAAGGCAAAGGATCCCGAAGCTGAAGGGGCCCGCATCGCGACGCGGCTTTTCGCCCAGGTCGACTGGCTCGCTGATATCGCGGCGATTGCTCCGCTTGTCGGTCTTCTCGGAACCGTCCTCGGCATGTTCCAGGCTTTCGGCGGAATTGCGACGGATGTGGCCGCGGGAGCGAAACCCGTTGTTCTCGCTCAAGGTGTTTCGAAGGCTATCGTGACGACCATTTTCGGTCTCGCAGTCGCGATTCCTTCACTTGTCGCTCATGCTTTTTTCCGTCGCCGCGCGTCAAAACTTGTAGCCGAACTGGAGGAGATGGCCGATGAAGTTTGCGCCTAACGTCAGCGGAAAGCCGGCGACGTTGGCGTTGACGTCGATGCTCGACGTCATCTTTCTTCTTTTGTGCTTTTTCGTCACGGCGAGCGTATATTCCCAATGGGAGAGCGAGATAACCATTCAGCTTCCTTCCGCCGACACGGCCGACGAGCCGAACCGTCTGCCGGGAGAAATAGTCGTCAATATCACCGAGAAGGGCGTTTTGAGACTTAACGGACTTGACGTTGAACTGTCCGATCTCAATGCAAGGCTTTCGAAGATTTCCAAAATATATCCCGATCAGGCCGTTATCATACGCGCCGACCGCGCCGCGAAATACGAGTCTGTCGTAACGGTGATCGACACGTGCCGCAAGGCGGGCGTCTGGAATTTTTCGCTCTCAACATCGAATGAGGATAAGGCGGAATGACGGTCGCTTCAATCCTAGCCGCCGCCGTAGCCGTTCTTCCGTCAGATCGGATGGCCATGGCCGACCGTCTTTTGGACAAGGGCGATTACGCCAGAGCGAAAACCGAATATGTCGCGGTAAAAGGCGCGGCGGGGATTCCGGAAGACGAAATCATCTACAGGCTTGCGGAATGCGACAGACTTTCCGGCGATTCAAAAGAGGCTCGCAGGCTGTACGGCGAGCTTCTGAACAAATATCCGCTTTCGCGGCACGCCCACCGTTCTCAGCTTATGAAGGCGCTCTTAAGCGACGGCGACGAGAAAATCGACGCGCTCAGGATTTTGGACTCCGATCGCGTCGAGCCCGCGATAAGAGCAAGAGCGCTCTACAATATCGGGATAACGTTAAACGACAGAAACGCGTTGAAACGCTGTGTTGAAGTCGAACCGAACGGTCCGTACTTTTATTACGCGAAGTTTCACGCCTCTTCTCTCGCGGCAGATGATCCTTCGGCGGCCGTGCGGCGTACGGCGATAGAGGAACTGTGGGAGGTCTATCTTAAGACTAAGAACGAAAAGCTTAAAAAGGAGGCGCTTTACAGCGTGGCTTTGAGAAGCTACAAGGAGAAGCGCTATGATCACTCCTCGAGATTTTTCCGCGCATTTCTTAAGAGTTATTCCGACGACTCCAGAGTCTCTCTCGCGCGCAACTATGCCGCCTGGAGCGATTATCTGGCCGGTAAGTATTCCGATGCGGCTTCTCTCTGCGGCGACGGGAGTGCCGACGAAACGGCATACCTTCTGGCCGCTTCGGCTTACGGAGCCGGAGACAGGGATAAGGCCCGCGGTCTGATGGAGCGATATCTTGAAAGGTACCCTGCGGGAAAATTCCGTAAGGCGGTGGAACTGCCGCTGGCGCGGATGAGTTTTGAGGACGCCGAGAAAAGCGGAGATGCCGTAAAGATGGTCGAAACGGCGAGGCGCGCCGCGTTGATTTCGAAAACTTCCTTTGATAAGCTGCGTCTTGCCTGGGCGTATGAAAAAAACGGGAGAGACAACGAGGCGATTTCCGAATATGTCGCTATCGCCAAAGATTTTTCCGGGACCGAAAACGCTCTTGAGGCTCTTTATCGCAAGGCGCTTCTGGATATCAGAGCCGGTCGCTGGTCCGCCGCCGAAATGTCTCTGGCCGAGATGCTTTCTTCCGGTTTGAAAACCGCCCGCGAGGGAGAGGCTCTTTATTGGCGCGGAATATGCGCCGTCCGTCTCGGGCACGAAACCAAAGGATCTGAATATCTCAAGGCCGCGCTTAATAAGTCCATCTCTTTAGACTCCATTCGCGAGGCGAAGCTTGTTCTGGCCGATATCGATTTCAAGGCGGGCCGGATAAAGGAATCGCGAGAGGCTTACAGACAGCTCGTGAAGGAAGGGGCGACATCGCGTATGAGCGCGGTGAAATTATATTCCGTCGGTCAATTCCTTTTAAGCGGCAATGGAGGAGAGCCTCATTTGGAAGAGGCGAAGCTTTGCGCCAGGGCGATATTGGCGGCGGCTGAAAATTCTCCCGAATGGAAACAGCTCGCGTTCGATCTTTTAGGTCGCTCGGAGGAGGCCGGCGGCGAGCTGACCTCGGCGATAGGTTCCTATCGGCAGGCCCTGGCCGAAAATGTCTGCACGGAACGCAGGAGAACCGCGGCCTTGAATCTCGGCATTCTCCTATGCAGGTCTGGCGAGTCGTCCGAAGCCGAAACCGTTCTTAAGGAGGCGGTCAATCTCAACAGCGGAGATTCTTCGGCGCGGGCCCGCGCGTATCTCCATCTCGCGAAGGTCCGCGAGCTCGTCGAGGACAGGCAGGGCGCCAGGGATTATGCGACCGTGGTTACAGCTCTTTTCAACGATCCTGAAATCGTAGCCGAGGCTCAGAAGATATTGAATTCCAATTCGGATGGATCAAAATGACTCTACGGTCTAAATCATCTGGCGAAGGAAGTTCCGGCTTGATCTGGCTGGCGATTGTGATTTCCCTTCTTATTCACGCAAGCGGAATGCTATTCATGCGTCCGCAGACGATGACGGAGATTTTCGGTTCCGGTGAAAGTTCCCGTTCGCGTAAGCCGATGAGGGTAAGCGACCGTCCCAATCGGGAGGACGCCGTAAGACTCGAGGTTGTTCCTGACGTCAACGCCAAGGTTGATTTTCCGCGCGCCGAAAACGATGCCGTACTTCCAGAGGTCGACTCGTCCCTAAGCCCGTTGGCGGATTCGCATGAACTTTCCCTGGGCGTCAAGGATGAGCTTGAGCGTATAGACATACCGAAAATGATTTCTGATCCCTCCGAAATCATCTCTCGGCCTATAGTTGACGACAGATCCGTCCAGCCGTCTTCGGTCTCTCCGATTGCGCCGGATTCCGATCCCGGATTCGGCAGAGCGCCGCACGTGGCGGCTTCCAGATTGGATGAGGGTTCTTCGCCCCTTGTTCAGGTTTCCGTCCCCGAGGTTGAGACGCCTTCAGTCAACGTGTCATCGCCGCCGGTGAAAGACGGCGCCTCCGAACTTTTCGAGAGAACGGAAAATCTCGATCTGCCCGGCGAGATCAAGCAGCCTTTTGTGCCTAGGAAAGAAGTCATGGCCGAAGTCGACGAGAAAATCGTGGAGTCTGAAAAATCGGCCGTACGCGCGTTGCTTGCCGTTAAAGACGCCAGAGATCTGAAGACATTCGTGAATGTTGCCGCTTCGTCCGCCACCCGCGGCGAATGGACGTATTTTAAAGTCAGCCTCATGCCCCGATCAGATCTGAAAATCGTTCCGAAAGACGTTGTGATTCTTTTTGACGCGTCGGGATCGATAACGGAAGAGAGGCTTAAAAGCTGCCGCGAAAACGCCAGAATCATTCTGCGTTCGTGCATGAATACGAACGATAGGTTCAATCTTGTCGCTTTCAGGGACGATTTTGAGTACGCCTTCTCGACATGGCAGAACGTCAACGCAGGAAGCATTGCGGCGGCTGAACGCTGGATGCGCTCTTTGGCGGCCCACGGAAGGACAGATGTTTTCGCCTCCGTCGCGTCAGTTTTGAAACTCCCGCGCGATCCGAAGCGTCCTCTGATCGCGCTTGTCGTAACCGACGGTATAGCCAACAAGGGCGTCAGCGAGACTTCAAAAATCCTTTCTCGTTTCACAAGGCTTAACGACGGCTTGATTTCAGTCTACATGTACGGCGTTAAAGACGAGTCGAACAGAGAATTGATCAACGTTCTGACCCGAGGGAATCGTGGCGAGAGCTTCATCTATGAAGGCCGCAGGAAATATGCCGGACGCGATCTTGAGCCGTTTAGCGACAGATTCCGCGACCCTGTGCTGAGCGATCTCAGAGTTATATTCACATCCGATTCGAAAGTCGAGGCATATCCCGCGCTTTTGAAAAATCTCTACAGGGGAGATATCGTGGATATCGTAGGTCGGGTTCCGAAAGGTACGAGAGAAGTCGCATTTTCGCTGAAGGGGCTCAGCGGAGAAACGGCATACGAAGGATTTTTCAGATTCGTTCTTTCCGAGGCGCCTTTTAACGCTGCCGTTCCAGACCTTTGGACTTCTGAAAAAGCCATTGACTCCAGACTCCGGTAAAGTCTGCGGGATGCGCTTTTTGTGCCGATTTTTGATATAATACCCTTATGAAAGATTTTACTAGAGTTTCGGCGGCGGTGCCGCCCGTAAAGATCGCCGATTGCGTGGTTAACGAGGCTGTTATCGAGGATTTTTTCTCCCGAGCCGTCGAGAAAGGCGCTGAAGCCGTAGTATTCCCCGAATTATGCCTGACGGGTGCGACCTGCGGCGATATTTTCCTTTCTCCGGCTCTCCTGGATTCGGCCTTAAAGGCGCTTGAAAAATTTGCATCTTCCACGGCTCACTCTCCCGGTGTCGTTGCCGTCATCGGTCTTCCCTTGAGAGCCGGAGGCCGCGTTTACGATTGCGCCGCTGTCGTCGAGAGCGGCTCGGTCAAGGGTTTCGTCCCTAAAAGCGTCGTCGATCCTTCAACCGACGGCAGGTGGTTCGCTCCGGCCTCAACTGCGACATCAGTTAAAACTGTTGAATTCTCAGGCTCTGAAATACCTTTCGGTACGGATCTTATTTTCACATCGGGCAATGTTTCGTACGCCGTCGAGATAGGTTCAGATTCCGTATCGCCTATCGCGCCCGCGGTGAATCTGGCGCTTGCTGGAGCCGATATAATTCTCAGTCCGTCGGCGGCGCCTGAAACAGCCGCGCGTCATGATCACCGCCTTGAGGCGATCCGCTCGCGCTCGGATATTCTTAATGCCGGTTATGTCTATGCCGGCGCAGGCGCGGGCGAATCGTCGACCGACTATGTTTTTTCAGGTCCTGCGGTCATCGCCGAAAACGGCGCGATTCTCGCGGACGGCGAGCGTTTTGATCGCGACGGCTCCATCGCATCGGCAGATATCGATGTCGGATTTATTGAATTTGAACGCTCGCGTAATCCGTTGTTCAAAACAGTCGGACCTCAAGCGATCCGCCGCGTGGCGCTAGCAGAACGTTTTGTCGTAGGCGGCGACGATCTTTTAAGAGATGTCGATCCCGCTCCTTTTGTACCGTCCGATCCCGCCGCGCTCGACAGGCGCGTGAGCGAAGTTCTAGAAATTCAGTCGTCGGCTCTTGCTACACGCCTTAAAGCCATCCGCTGCAAAAAGATCATTCTCGGAATTTCTGGAGGGCTCGATTCGGCGCTTGCGCTCATCGTGGCGGTCGAGACGTTCAAGAAACTCGGCTACGACACGAAAGACATTCTTGCGTTGACGATGCCCGGGTTCGGGACCACCGGCCGCACGAAGGGGAACGCCGAGAAACTTTGCGAAGGTTTCGGCGTGACGCTCGAGACGGTCGACATCACCGCCTCCGTAAAAAGTCATTTCAACGACATCGGTCACGACGAAAGCGTTCAAGACATAACCTACGAGAACGCCCAGGCCCGCGCACGCACATTCATTCTGATGGACAAGGCCAATCAGACCGGCGCGCTTCTGATCGGTACGGGAGATCTTTCGGAACTCGCTCTCGGCTGGTGCACGTATAACGGCGACCACATGAGCATGTACGGCGTCAACGCGGGCGTTCCGAAAACGCTTGTGAAGGCGATCGTCGGACATTATGCGCTTTCCAACCCCGCCGTTCGCGACGCGCTCACCGATATCGTGGCGACCCCCGTATCCCCGGAGCTTCTGCCCGCGTCCGACGACGGAACGATAGCGCAGATCACCGAAGACAAGGTCGGTCCGTACGAACTTCACGATTTCTTCATTTATCATTTCCTGCGGCGCGGCGCGACGAAGCGTAAAATCCTTTTCCTTGCGGTGAAAGCGTTCGCAGGGAAGTACGATAAAGTTACCGTGGAGAAGTGGCTTGAGATTTTCTTCAGGCGTTTTCTGACCCAGCAGTTTAAACGCAGTTCGATGCCCGATGCTCCCGCCGTTGGGTCGGTTGGTCTTTCTCCGCGCGGTGCCTGGGCTATGCCGAGCGATATGGGATTTGTGGAATTATGATATCATCGATTTACATCGCCAAGTCCGTTTACGGAGGTGACGGTCTCGGCCGGCTCGGCGACGGACGCGTGGTTTTTGTTCCGGGTGCTTTCGCCGGCGAGCAGGTTAAGGCTGAGATTGTTCAGGAAAAGAAAAGTTTCGTAAAGGCGCGTCTCGTCGAAATAGAGGAAGCCTCTCGGGAACGTACGGGAACGCTTGAGCCTCCGATACCAGGCGCCGTTTACTGGAACCTGAGCGTGAAGGGCGAGAAGGCTGTGAAGAGCGCGCAACTTGCGGAATTTTTCGATCGCAATCGCATCGCGCTTCCGACTGGCTGCGATCTTTCGGAAAGCTCTTCCGATACGTCCGAGAGCGCGTCGCTTAATTACCGCAACAAGGTGGTTTATCATTTTTCGGGCGATTTTTCTCAACGTGTTTTAGGGTATCGCGAAGAGCCATCCCATAAAATCGTCGATATAACCGAAGATCCGCTCGCACGTCCGGAAATAAACGCGAAGCTGCCTGAGATCCGCGATAACGTCTTCAGGCTTCTTTCTACCGGACCGAAAGCCGTCAGGCAGTCCGTCCGGGATAAAGAGAACGTCACGATCCGGTTCTCAAAGCGTTCCGGCGTCGTGTGGTGGATGGGGAATGCGCCGGACAACGTTACGATTAAGGAAGAGACGGCCGGAAAGGTTTTTGAAGTCCCGTCCGACGGTTTTTATCAGGTCAATCCCGGCATAGGCGACGATCTCGTTAAGGCCGTCGTTAAAAAATTCCGCGCTTCTCCGACGAAGGAGGTCGTCGATCTTTATTGCGGCGTCGGAGTTTTTGGCCTCTCAATGGAGCCGGAGCGTCTGACGGGAATCGAGTCGGGCCGCCGTGCGATCGATTTCGCCCGTCGAAACGCCGCCGCCCAGGGACGCGGCGACGCGCGTTTTCATGTCGGTTTCGTAGGGCGGGATATCCGCCGACTTAAGATTACGCCAGAAACCACGGTTGTAGTCGATCCTCCCCGCGGAGGGATGGAGTTCGCCGCGGTGCAGGCGCTCGCGAAATCCGAGGCTCAAAGGATATTTTACGTAAGCTGCGATCCCGCCACGCTGATGCGCGACCTTAAGCAGCTTTCCCGCGCGTACGAGGTCGAGGATGTCAAATGGTTCAACATGTTCCCTCGTACGGCCCGTTTCGAAACTCTCGTTGTGCTCAAAAAACCAAATGCTCGCTTGTCATGAGTAGAGGAAGTGTGGTATAATATACCGAATATCACGAAAGGTGGATTAAAAGATGGAATTCGTTAAAGTTCTTCTGTATGTTGTTGAAGTAGTCGTCTGCTTGCTTCTCGGTCTGGTCGTAATGATCCAAAAGCCGAAAGAGGGCGGTCTTGGCGGAGCTTTCGGCGGTGGCGCTCTTGAAGGGGCCCTCGGTGCTGATGCCGGCAATGTTCTTATCAAGGCGACCGCCGTTCTCGGAACGATATTCCTGATCAACACGATTGTGTTGGTTAAAATTACGTCGACGTGAAGGTTCTGGTTACCGGCGGCTCGGGATTTCTCGGGATAAATCTCATCCGTTTTCTGCGTGCGCAGGGAGTGGATGAGATTCGTGTATTGGATATAGCCGATTTTGAATATCCTGAGAAGAACGAGCCATGGCTTAAGTTCACGCTGGGCGATGTACGCGACATTCCTGCCGTAGAGAAGGTGACCGAAGGGTGCGATATCGTCGTTCACTGCGCGGCGGCTTTGCCGCTTTATTCTAAAGAAGATATTTTTACGACCGAGGTCGACGGTTGCCGCAACGTTCTTAACGCGGCGAGGAAGTTCAATCTCGACCGTATGATTCAGATATCCTCGACCGCCGTTTACGGCGTTCCTAAAAAACATCCGATTTACGAGACTGATCCTCTTGTTGGCGTCGGGCCTTACGGCCAGGCTAAAATAGATGCTGAAAATATCTGTCGTGAGGCGATAAAGGAGGGGTATCCCGTTTCGATTATCCGTCCGAAGAGTTTCGTCGGACCCGAGCGTCTGGGGGTGTTCGCGCTTTTCTACGACTGGGCGTATACTGGCCACGGTTTTCCGATGATCGGCAGCGGCAACAACCGTTACCAGCTTATGGATGTTGACGATCTTGATCATGCGATCTGGAACGCGATGACCTATCCTAAAGACGTCGTTGCAACCGAGTTCAATATCGGAGCTAAAGAATTTACGACGATGAAAGAGGATTATCAGGCTGTTCTCGACCGTGCCGGACACGGTAAGAAGATTAAGGGAATGCCCGTCAAGCCGATTGTCTTTATTTTGAGAATTCTCGAGAAACTTCATCTTTCGCCGCTTTATCCGTGGGTATACGAAACGGCAATGACCGATTCGTTCGTGTCGATTGAGAAGGCCGAGAAACTTCTCGGCTATAAGCCGAAATACTCCAATAAAGACGCTCTGATAAGAAATTACGAATGGTACATTGAACACCTTGATGAATTTAAGGGCAAGAGCGGGGTAAGCCACCGCGTTCCCTGGAAGCAAGGTCTTCTTGCGTGTGCGAAATGGTTTTTTTAGGTAGACGTTAGTGGTTAGTCATTAGTCATCAGTGGCTGGTCGTCAGCATGTGAGGTGTAAAATATGTCAGCTGAAATTTGTCAGAAACTTGTAGAGTCTTTAAAGAAACGTGGTTTTGAGGCTGAATACGCAGCTACACGCGAAGATGCCGTGAGTCTTGCGCTCGCTGAAGCCGTCGATGCAAAAAGCGTCGGCTGGGGCGGTAGTGAAACCGTAAAAGAACTCGGTCTCAGGGAGGCTATCGCGGATGCCGGCAAGGAAATACGCGATCATCAGCTTGAGATGGATCTTTTTCTCCTCAGCGCGAACGCGGTTACGCTCGACGGGCGCATTGTCAATATTGACGGCCGCGGCAACCGTGTCGCCGCATCGATTGCGGGGCCTAAGCGCGTAGTTTATCTGATCGGACGCAACAAAATCGTCGATGGCGGTATCGACGCGGCGATAGACCGCATAAAGCGCTTTGCTTGCGCTCCGAACTGCCGCCGCCTCGGCAAGCGTACTCCATGTGCCGAAACGGGTGTTTGCGCCGACTGTGATTCGCCGGATAGAATTTGTAAAGTTACGGCGGTTTTCGACCGTAAGCCTACAGGCGTTTCCGCCAAGGTTATTGTCATTGATGCCGATCTCGGCTATTGATAACCGGCAATGAGTTCGAAAAATTCGCGAAAACAGACGGGCGGCGAAGAGATCGCCAACACAATCACGCATGTAGTCGGCTCCCATCTCGGTGCCGCCGCGTTGGCGCTTATGATGTGGTCCGCGGCAATGAGCGGCGCGCAGGTGGCGTGGAAGGTTACGAGCGGCGCGATATTCGGGTTTTCCATTATTCTGATGTATTCCGTTTCGTCGGCATACCATGCAGTTGTCAACGAGAAGGCTAAGCAGGTTCTTCATGTTCTTGATCATACCGCGATTTTCTTTTTGATAGCCGGAAGTTATACGCCGTTTTGTCTTGTGACGCTTCGTCCCGATCATCCCGCTCTGGCCTGGTCGATATTCGGTATCGAGTGGGGAGCGACTTTTCTTGGTATATTGTTTAAAATCAGGACGACGGGCAGGTTCAGATACATTTCGACTTTGGCGTATATCGTAATGGGATGGGCGGCGCTTATGGCTATCGTTCCGTTGGTCCGTCAACTCCAGGGGTTAGGTACCATGTGGCTTCTTACGGGCGGCGGTCTTTATACGCTTGGATGCGTTTTTTATCTGTGGAAGTCCATGAAGTTTTCGCACATGATCTGGCATCTTTTTGTGCTTGCCGGTACCGTCTGCCATTTCTTCTGCATTCTCTGGTATGTGATGGAGAAATAATGGCCAGAGCAGTCGTAAGTCTCGGATCTAATATCGGAGATCGTGCCGCGCATCTTAAAAGAGCGGTGGAACTTCTTTCGGTTTTGCCGGAGACTAAACTTGTTAAAGCAAGCTGCATAATCGAGACTGAACCTGTAGACGTGCCGGAAGAGTTTTCGGGGATGAGATTCTTGAATCAGGCGGCCGTATTTGAAACGGATCTTTCGCCGCGTGAATTTTCAGACAGGATGCACGCCATTGAAGAGGATATGGGACGAGTGCGTCTCGTCCGCAACGGTCCGCGTACGATCGATATCGATCTTATAGATTTCGGAGGCGTTGAGATGAACGATCCCGATCTGATACTTCCTCATCCTCGGGCGAAGGAGCGTGACTTTGTCCTCGTGCCGCTCGCGGAGTTGGGCGTCGAATTGAAGTAGTAAAGGCTCGGCGCACAGGACGAAAGGCGGCCGCATAATCTGCGAAAATCCTGTCCGGTTGTTATGATGCTTATTTACCGCTTGGCTCCTGGTCCTAAACTCATCTCTTAAATTATGGTATAATAACTTTATCTGAAAATATATTATTATATGGAGATTTAAAATGCAAATATCAAGAAGATCGGCTTTTAAAGGACTTTTGGCCGCGAGTGCGCTGCCGCTTTTTAACATCGGGAGCGTCGCTTTCGGGCAGGGACGCGTCAAGCAGATCGAGAAGGGTGCTAAACTGCGTGTGGCTCTTATCGGCTGCGGAATACAGGGACGCATGATCATCAACGCGATTTTGCTCGAAAAGCTTGTCGCCATCGTCGATCCGGATCCTAAACAGCTCGCACGTATGGATAGCGAAGTAAGAGCGTTGCGCGATCCTGTGGCTTCGGCGAATTACAAGGACGTTAAGAAGTTCTCCACCTATCAGGATATGTTCGATGCGGTCGGCGATGAGCTTGACGCCGTTATCATCGAAACGCCGAACCATCAGCATATTCTCCCCGCAGTTATGGCTATTCGCCGCGGGATTCACGTCTATCTCGATAAGCCTCTCGTTCTTACCGCGGCGGAAGGCGATCTCCTTCTTGAAGAGACCCGCAAACAGCCCGGTCTTGTGACCCAGTGCGGAACGTACGGGCATACGTTTCCTTCGATGAAGTACTGTATCGACCGCATCAACGAAGGCGCTCTCGGCGAGATTAAGGAGGTCTGGTGCTACGATGACCGCGTCAACTCGATTTTCTCGCGCCCGGCATCGCTTCCTCCTCCGAAGGGGCTCGACTGGGATTCTTGGTGCGGCGGCTCGCCGATCTGCGACTATTATCCCGAGACTCCCGATCAGGACGGTATGCATCCCCACGGCTGGCACAGCTGGATCGGTTACGGCAACGGTTCGATCGGCAATCTCGGCATGCATATTATGGACGTAGCTTTCTGGGCACTCGGCCTTAAGGATCCCGACAGCGTAAAGTGTCACGACGCGAAGTTCGCGCTCGACGGCGCCTGGGCGTACCGCGACGTTTTCGAGTTCCATTTCCCGGCTAACGAGAAGCGCGGCGAAGTCGCGCTTCACTGGTGGGACGGCCTTAACGACGGCGTGCCGTACAAGAAGGAATATCTCAACAAGTTCGGTCTTCCCCACCGCCGCGAATGGCTCAATATTCCGCCGCGCGTTCTCGAAGAGGAGAAGAAGTGGGGCTTCGAGAAGGATCCCTTCTATTCGAACGGCGTTCTCTTTATCGGCTCTAAGGCGAATCTCTGGTTCACGCATCACGGCGGATACCGCTTCCTGCCCAACTCCGCCGGCTGGTGCAATCCGCGCATCGACCGTCAGAAGGACTTCAACTACCGCCGCAACACTCTGCCGCACGTCCGTGAATTTTACAACGCAATCCGCGAACGCCGCGAAGCGAACGACAATTTCGAATATGCCGTTCCTCTTGCCAAGACGGTCTGTCTCGGTAACATTTCCGCGCTTGCGCACAATAAACTTAATATTTCGGAGCTCAAGTGGGACGGTTCCCACGTCACCAACAGCGCCGAGGCCGACAAGTGGGTCGCTAAGGAATACCGTAAGGGATGGGATCCTTTTGAAGGGAGAAATAAATAATGAAGAGTTTACTTTTTGCGGCTCTCGCCGCGATTCTTACGGGATGCGCGATTTCGCCCGAAACGGTCGAAGGTCCAAAATGGCAGCCTATCGGCAAGCGCAAGGCGAAGGTCGCGCTCTGGGGTATTGTCCATAACCATGCGCGCGGAAAGTTCGATGCGCTTCGCAAGCTTAAGGACGATTACGAAATCATCGGCTGGGTCGACGATTCCGATTCGAAGGCGATGCGTATGCAGGAGCCTAACGTCAAGTCGTACTCCGAGTGGCCCAAGCTCGACGGAGAAAAGCTCCTAAACCGTGAAATCGAATGCGACCTTATCGTGGTCGAGGTTTCCAACTCCGAGTTGGTCGAGGTATCGACCAAGATCGCCAAGGCCGGTTATCCGATGCACATGGATAAGCCGCTCGGTGTCGATCAGGAGGGCTACGCCAAAATGTCGAAAATCTGTGAGGAGCGCGGCATTCCTCTTCAGATCGGTTATATGTTCCGTTCCAACGAGGCCATCAACAAGATGGTCGAAATCGCAAAGAGCGGAATATTAGGCGAAATCTATTCTATCGACGCTGATCTTGATCACAGCTACGGCTATCCGAAGTATCCGAAGTACGCTTCTCACTATCCGGGTGGAACGGCCTATCTTTTAGCGTGTCACGCGATCGAATGGGCGATGCCGATTTTTGACGACGCTATGCCTCTTAAGACGTATTCGATAATTAAGCCTGCGCCTGGCGATCCTGAATGGGCTCAGACTCATTCCCTGACGATTATGGAATATCCGAGGGCCAACGCCGTTTTCCGCGTCTGCTCGCGCGGTACCCAGCCTTGCCGACATATTCGCATTGATGGAACGAACGGCTCTATGGAGCTTGAGCCGATTGAAGATTTCCGCACGGTTAAGCACACGACGGGTCTTAACGAAGACGGTCTTTCGC
>JAGCJE010000223.1 GCA_017648225.1 Kiritimatiellia bacterium
GCTGGACGGAAAGATTGTCGCAAAGTGCGATGATACGGCGAGATTTCGTCCCGATCCCGAGTTTGAATTTACGTCTCCCGATTCAGGCGTCTATGTAATTGAAATTCACGATGTTCTCTATCGCGGGAGAGCGGATTTCGTTTATGCTGTTGAAGTAGCCTCCGACGAGGTCGAAAGGGCGTATGAATTTAAAGGAACCGTGTCAAAGCCAGGAGAAAAGTCGGTCACCGAGTTTTGGATAGATAAGCCGGGCGAGCGCGTCATCGACGTTTTCGCCCGTAGGGGCGGCTCGTCGCTCGATCCCGTATTGACTGTGCGCAAGGCTTCAGACAGAGAGACTTTATTCCAGTGGGACGATACGACCAACAAGTTTTTTGTCGGGACCATACCGCAAGCGGAATGCGATCCTTCTGGGACATACTTCTTTAAGGAAGCGGGGCGGTATTTGGCCGAGATTACCGATCGGACCGGGCACGGCGGCGGAGATTATTTTTGGAATCTTAAAATCCGTAAGCCGCGTCCGGATTTTGCGGTATATTCAACGCGTTCGACATTGCCGATAGTCGGCTCAAGGCCTCTGAAGGTCGGATTTATCGTCGACAGGCGCGAAGGGTTCGAGGGAGATGTAACGCTGGAGTTTTCGAACGGTGTTGCCGCTAAGAATCATGTCGCTACATCGGGCGTCGAGCGTGTTACGGCGCTTTTGACATACACGGGCGGCAAGTACCTCGCGCCGCAGCCCGTGAAGGTTTACGCAAGAGGTAATATCAACGGAAGAACGGTTCGCCGCGAGGTAACGCCGTGCAATGAATACGAGCAGGCCTTCGCCTGGCGCCATCTAGTCCCCGCGGAATCATTTGTTCTTCGCGCTGTTCCGCCGAAGAAGAAGAAATAATCTGATCTACACGTTCTGCACGGTTTAAAAAACTGAATAAGCGATACTTAAATTTTTTAGTATAATATCTTGCATAATGAAAATCAAAAATATCTGACTAATCACTAGCTATTGGTATGAAGAAACTTGTTTTATTGTTGTCGATTGTATTTGCCTATATAGCGTTAGGCAATGTGGAAATGTGCCCTGTTTCTCAAAATGAACGCGGGCACGAAAATATAGAGTGGTCGATTTCGTACGCCTACGCTCTTACGGACGAGACGAGGGATTTGCCGCGTGTTCTGCTTATCGGTGACTCAATCTGCAACGGTTATCAGGGCGAAGTGCGCAAACTTTTAAACGGCAAGATGAATGTCACATATTGGGTTTCGAGTTATTGTGTGACGAGTCGCGCGTTTTTGCCGCTATTGTCCATTTATCTTGATGAAGCCAAGTACGATGTAATACACTTCAATAACGGTCTTCATTCGCTGACGACCCCGACAGAAGCATACGCGAAGTCTCTTAAATCTGCGTTTGAATTGATGCGCCTTAAGCAGCCGAAGGCAAAAATCATCTGGTGCAGCTCGACTCCGCTTACTGATGAGGCTAAGACCGTGAAATGCCGCGAATTGAATGAGGCTGCGTCTAAAGTCGTTAGAGAACTAGGAGATATCGAGACGAATGATCTTTTTGGACTTTTATATCCTCTTGACCGTAAAGCTAATTGGAGCGACGTATATCATCATAAAGCGCCGCTCCGTGTGAAGGAAGCTAA
>JAGCJE010000224.1 GCA_017648225.1 Kiritimatiellia bacterium
CCGGTACGGTAAAACTAAAATCAGAGGATGCGGAATTTACTTTTCTTTTCCCGAAGAATTCGTTAAAATATCTTCAAAGGTTGAGATTGAGTCTTCCGACATAAAATTCGAAGGAGTTGAATTATAATGTTTTTTGCATCATTGATGATGGCTGCGGCGATTCCCGCCGCGAGCGTGCAGCCCGATGCGACGGCGGGCGGAGCTCCCGTCGTCGTCGTCGCCGGAAAAGGATCCGAAAAGACCTCCAAGGCGGCGTCCGCCGCACCGCGCAACGTGAAAGTCACGAGCGATAGATCGACCTACCTGCGCAAGGAAGGCGTTCTCGTTTTCGACGGTAACGTTTTCGTCGACGACGTCGAGTTCAAGATGCATGCCGACGAGGTTACTCTTTTTCTCGGCGGAACGAACGAGCTTAAGCGTATCGTCGCCATCGGTAACGTCGCCGTGACGAACGAGCTTCGTTCAGGCACTTGCGCAAAGGCCACCTACAACAAGGCGTTGAGTCGGGTTATCCTTTACGGAGACGAGGCGAAGGGTATCACCGCAAAGCTCAACGACAACGGAAAGCGCAAGAGCCAGGTCGAAGGGCGCAAGATAACCTTTTGGATAGATACGGAACAGGTGGAGGTCGACGGATCCGTGATCACCGTCGACGTCGGCAACGGTGACATGAAGGACAGCGCAAAGCGCTTCCTCGGAAATTAGGATTGAAACTTTCAACAAGATGATGCAAGACGATGTAGTATCTCAGGCGATGAGCGCGATGGCTGCGGAGAAGTCCGCCGCCGCGGATGTCGCCGCCGAAAAAGAACCTGATCTCAAGGCGACCGGACTCGTTAAGATTTACGGTGACCGTACCGTCGTCAACGGGATGGACGTTTGCTGTTCGTGCGGTGAGATAGTCGGACTTCTCGGCCCCAACGGCGCCGGCAAGACGACGACGTTTTACATGGTCGTGGGTCTTGTGACCCCCAATCAGGGCAAAGTCGAGTTTCGAGGCGAGGATATCACGTTCGATCCCGTTTACAAGCGAGCCCGCAAAGGTCTCGGTTATCTGGCCCAGGAGCCGAGCATTTTCAGAAAGCTTTCGGTCTGGAATAACGTCATGGCGATTCTTGAAACGATGCCTTTTGACGCTAAAAAGCGCAAGGCGCGGGCCGAGGAACTTCTCGCGCCGTTTGATCTCATGAAGGTCGCCGATCAACCCGCCTATACGCTTTCCGGCGGAGAGCGGCGCAAGCTCGAGATTGCCAGAGCCCTTGTCCGCAATCCTTCGATTCTCATGCTGGACGAGCCTTTCGCGGGCGTAGATCCGCTGTCGGTCAATGAAATTCAGGACATCATCCGCCGACTCGCCAAGCAGGGTCTCGGAATCATTATAACGGATCACAACGTGCGTGAAACTTTGTCGGTCGTCGATCGCGCGTACATGGTCTACAACGGCCGTCTTTTGAAAGAGGGCACGACCGAGGAACTTATCCGCGACGAGGATGTCCGTTCGCGTTATCTCGGCGAAGATTTCAGAATGTAAAAGCAAAAAAAGAACCAAAAGAAAGGAGCAAGAAAATGAGCATAGAAATCACCATGAGGCACAGCGATGTGAGACTTGAAGCTCTCAAGGAGTATGCGCAGCTGCGTATGGATAAGCTCGCCGCGAAATTTCCCAAAGTAACGTCCATCAATATCGTTATTGACATCGACGTCAAGAAGCGCATGTATATGGCCGAAGTCGTCGCCAACCGTCTCGGTGAGACGGCCGTCGGCGCAAAGGAATTTTCCGAGAGCGCCAAGAGCGTCATCGACGCGGCCGCCGCGCGCGCCGAGCGTCAGCTCTTGAGAATGCGCGTCAAGGCCCGCAAGGGCGCTGTAAGAAAACAGCGCGCCGCATCCGCGAAGAACTGAGATTAAAAATGAAAAACCTGCCAGCCAAAGACGCCGACAAGGGTACGAACTTCACCGTGGCCGACTTCCTTGAAGCCGGACGCGACCGTTTGAAGATAAAACTGGTTGCGGGGGCTGAAAACGTCTCCAAGGTGATGGCCGAGCCTATAGTCAACCGTCTCGGGCTGGCGCTTACGGGTTTTTTCGGGTGCTTCGCGTGGAAGCGACTCCAGCTTGTCGGAAATGCCGAGTGGGCGTATCTCACTTCGCTTTCCGACGAGGAACGTACAGCGAGATTCAGAGAGCTTACCGCCCACAAGGCATGGCTTTTCGTGTTTACGGCCGATCGTCACGCCTCTGCCGAGGAGATAAAAATAGCTGAAGAGTGCGGGGCGGTCATAATGGAAAGCCCTCTGAAGACCCGCATCTTCTCCCGTCACGCCACGTTTATAATGGAGCAGCTCGGTGCGCCTAAAACGTCTCTGTACGGGACTATGATCGAAGTGTCCGGACTTGGGGTTCTCATCGAAGGCGATCCCGGACTCGGAAAGAGTGAAACGGCTCTCGGTCTCATCAAGCGCGGCAACGCGCTCATCGCGGACGATCTGACATGCATCCGCAAGGATGTCGCGACGAACTTCCTCTTCGCCAGCGCGAGCGATTCGACCGCCGGCTTCATGGAGATCCGCGGCATCGGCATCATGAACGTTTCGAGAGTTTTCGGAGTCAATGCGGTGCGAGGCGAAAAACGTCTCCAGCTCGTCTTGACGCTTAAACGTCTCGATGACATAAAGGGCGAAGTCGACCGTATCGGTCAGACCCGCCGGGCGCGCACGATTCTCGGAGTCGACGTGCCGAACATTATTATTCCGGTTTCGGAAGGGCGCGATCTCGTTAATCTCGTAGAGACGGCGGCCCAGCAGCAGAAGTTGATTTTGGCAGGGTATGATCCTGTGGCTGATTTATCGGATCACCTCCATCGCAGAGCTCAAGATTTTAAGGTGAAAAAAGGGAAGGCTAAAACAAATGGCAGATAAACTTACGAGAGAATTCACCCTGCATAACAAGTACGGGATGCATGTCCGTCCGGCCGGGCTTTTCGCCAAGACCGCGAGCCGCTTCGATGCGAACGTCGAGGTTGAGAAGGACGGCAACGCCGTTTCCGGAAAGTCGATCATGGCGCTTATGACGCTTGAGGCTACGTGCGGAACGGTTCTGAAAGTGACGGCGAGCGGTCCTCAGGCCGTAGAGGTCTTGGATGAGCTTGAAGCGCTTGTAGCGCGCAAGTTCGATATTCCGGATGAGCAGTAAGTCGATGAAAACGATCGCGGGACTGCCGACGGCGAGAGGCTTCGCCGCCGGTCCTGTGTTCATTTATCGCGGAGACGGCGAGATTCCTATCCGCGAATACGTCATCGAAGAGCATCTCGTCGATAATGAGATGCGCCGGCTTCAGCGCGCGATGGTCGAAACGAAGCGCGACCTTGAGGGGCTTATCTCCGTTCTCAAGGAGCGTACAGGCCGCTCTGATGTGCGAGTTTTCGAGTGTCATCTGATGATCCTCGAGGACATCGTTCTCCAGGACGAGACCAAAAGTTACATTTTGAAAGACCGTCTTAACGCCGAGGCCGCTGTGCGCAGGACGGCGAGCGGGGCGCGGGCCCAGTTCGAACGGATGAACGATCCGTATTTCAGAGAGCGCGTGCGCGATCTCGACGATATTGAGCGCCGTCTTCTTAAAACGCTTATCGGCTACGACAGGCATCCGAAGCTGGAATTGACGACTCCATCGATTGTCGTGGCCGACGATCTGACTCCGTCCGAGACTGTTCAGCTTCCGAAGGAGTTTGTTCTTGGTATTGCGATCAACGGCGGCTCGACGACGAGCCACGCCGCACTTCTTGCCAGAGCCCTTGCCATACCGGCCGTTACTGGCCTTGGGGATATTACTTCGCGCGTATCTCCCGGAGAGACGGTTCTTTTAGACGGCACCAACGGCGCTATAACCTTAAATCCCGACAAGCAGACGGAGGCTGAGTTCGCCGCTCTGGTGAAGCGCCAGAAAGATCTCGCCGAGGAGGTTGCCGCGGGCGTTCCCGCGGGTACTCTTAAAGACGGCGGTGAGATTCTCATTTACGCCAATATTCATCCCGGCGTCCCGATCGCGGGAGTTAAGGCGTACGGAGCGCGCGGAATCGGGCTTTACAGGAGCGAATACCTCTGGCTGACCAACGAGGTCGAGCCTTCCGAGGAGGAGCAGTTCGAGGCGTACCGCAGCGCCGTTGAATTTACTGCCAAGTTCATGCCGCCCGGAGCGTCGGCCACGATACGCGCTCTCGATATCGGCGGCGACAAAATGGTTCGCGGAATAACCGCCAGGGAGTCCAATCCTTTTCTCGGCAACCGTTCGATCCGTTATCTTCTTTCGAACCGCGAGGTGATGCGTACGCAGTTCCGCGCGATTCTCCGCGCATCCGCCTACGGGCAGACGCGCCTGATGTATCCGATGGTCTCTTGTGTCGAGGAGATGACCGAGGTCGCCTGCGCGCTCGAATCAATCAAGCGCGAACTGGCCGCCGAAGGTGTCGAGTTCGACAGGAACATCAAGGTCGGAGCGATGATAGAAGTTCCGAGCGCGGCGCTGCTGGCCAGGGAACTCGCCGCCCATTGCGATTTCTTTTCGATCGGAACGAACGATCTCGTCCAATATACGATGGCGGCCGATCGCGGCAACGAGGCTGTCGCGCATCTTTATCAGCCTCTTAATCCCGCCGTAACGAAGCTCGTCAAGATGACGCTCGATGCGGCTAAGGGCGCTGGAATTCCGGTGAGCGTATGCGGTGAGTCCGCTGCCGATCCCGTCGTCGGACTTTACTGGGCCGCACTCGGCGCGGATACGCTTTCGATGAGCGCGTCGTATATTCCCGTGATGACGAAACTTTTTTCGTCGCTTACGCGCGCCGATCTCGAGGAGTATGCGAAAATTCCCGAATCGCTGCCTTTCGGTTCCACCGCTCAGGCGATATACGGCGCATGTCACGATTGGCTCGCGGCGAAGGTACCCGAACTTCGCGAGAATATCGTATGATACGCGTAAAAGAGATAGTCCTGGAACGTATCGAGACCGCCATAGGCGATGTTGAAATCGACAATCGCGGGGTTATGTCCGACAAGGCTATCGATGCGACCGGATTTACTAAACGCTTCGTTGTTGGGGAGGGTGTTTCCCTTTTCGACCTTTCGATGGCTGCCGCATCCAAAATCCCGCGTGAAGAACTTTCCGAAATAGGTGGAGTCGTCGCGGCGACATTTTCGAGCGAGAAGCGCTTTCCCCAATTGTCTGTAGCTGTAGCTTCGGCGCTCGGTCTCGGGGCGGATATTCCCGCGTTCGATCTTCAGATGGCCTGCAGTGCATATCCGTACGCCGTTTATCTCGCGGGCCGGATGGCGGCCGACACGGGGCGGAAGATTCTTGTTGTTGACGGCGACATCCAGTCGGCGCTCTCGGATCCCGCCGATACGGCGACAACTCCGCTCTTCAGCGATGTCGCGAGCGCGACGGTAGTTTCGGCGGGCGAGGGCGATGACAGTTTTGCTGCCTTTTATTCAAAGGCTTCTGAAGCGCTTTCGTGCGACGCGTCCGGCCCGATAAAAATGGACGGTTTTGGCGTTTTTTCCTTCGTCGCGTGCGAAGTCGCTCCGTTTCTGAAGCGTTTCATCGCCGATATCGGAGAGGTTCGCATGGACGCGTTCGTTCCGCATCAGGCCAATATGTATATGGTTCGGCAGTTGGCCAACACGCTCGGATTAGCCGATAAACTTCATACGAGCGGCGAAGAGTTCGCCAACCCCGGCTCCGTGTCCATTCCGCTCACCATTGCCGAGCGCGGCGTTTCAGGGCGCGTTCTTATAGCCGGATTCGGCGCCGGGCTTTCGGCCTCCGCCGCTGTAGTTACGGTTAAGAGCCGGGATTGAGAATGATGAAAACCTTTTTTCTCAATTCCTCCGAAAACCGGGAAAGTTTTTTTGTTCTCGCCGCTGAGATTTTCGAGGTCGAGAGGGCGGCTATCTCTGAGACCACGCGTTACGGCGACGTTTCAGGATGGGACAGCGTCAATCATTTGAGACTCGTTATGGAGGCGGAAAGACGTTTCGGCGTTTCCTATCCGCTTGAAAAAATACCTTCAATGAGAACTTTATCTGATTTTTTGATATAATATAAGAGTATTTTTAAGAAAGGGCAGAGATGAAAATAGACACTTTGTGTGTACAGGGCGGTTGGTCGCCCAAGTGCGGCGAGCCGCGCCAGGTTCCGATATATTCCTCCACCACATTCAAGTACGATACGACGCAGCACATGGCCGATCTTTTTGACCTTAAGGCGTCGGGCTATTTTTATACGCGTTTGGCGAATCCCACCAACGATGAGGTGGCTAAAAAAATCGCCGCGCTTGAAGGCGGTGTCGCCGCGATTCTCACGAGTTCGGGCCAGGCGGCGTCCACATTCGCGATTTTAAATCTCTGCGGCGCGGGAGATCATGTCGTATGTTCCGCCCAAATCTACGGCGGAACTTTCAACCTCTTCGCCGTTTCTCTCAAGAAGCTCGGCATTGAATTCACGTTCGTCGATCCCGATTCCGACGCGAAGACGATCCAGGCGGCGTTCCGTCCTAATACGAAATGCGTTTTCGGCGAGACCGTCGCCAATCCTTCCGGCTGCGTTCTCGACATCGCGAAGTTCGCTAAAATCGCCCACAAAAACGGCGTTCCGCTCATTATCGACAATACGTTCCCGACGCCGATTCTCTGCCGTCCGTTTGAGTTCGGGTGCGATATCGTTACCCACGCCACGACGAAA
>JAGCJE010000225.1 GCA_017648225.1 Kiritimatiellia bacterium
CGCCACTCTCCATAAGCGAGATCTTTCGAGAAATCGTGGTACGGAGCGGACGAGACCCACGAATCCCAATCGAGCGTCTTAGGAAGCGTTTCAGCCTTAGGATAGGAGGATGTCTTTCCGCCCCATTTGTGCCAGCGCCTCTGCATGTTCATGTGGGAGACGACCTTTACAACATCTTTAATGATTCCCTTGTTGTAATAATCGCGGTACTGATAGAAATTATCTCCGCTATGGCCCTGATTACCCATCTGGGTTACAACGCCATACTTCTTCTCGGCCTCCATCAGAAGACGGCACTCGCGGAACGAATGGGCAAGCGGTTTTTCAACAAAGACAGCCTTGCCGAGTTTCATCGCGTGCATCGCCGCGCAAAAATGGGAATGATCCGGAATGCCGATCAAGACAGCGTCTATTTTATCAGCCATCCTGTCGAACATCTTTCGAAAATCCTGAAAGCGAGGAAGTTCAGGATATTTCTTCAAGGCCTCGAGCGTATGCTTCGCGCCGATATCGGTATCGCAGAGGGCGACAATCTCGCAAATGTCGGAATTCGCCGCAAACATCTTGAGATCGTACCAGGCCTGTGCGCCGCAACCTATCGCCGCCAAACGGACCTTTGAATTAAGAACGTACTTCTTAGATGAAAAATTGCATGCGGGAATGAACGGAAACGCTCCCGCCGCCAAAGCCGCCTTTAAAAAAGACCGTCTGTCCATATCCGCCGCCCCGCTTTCAGAGTATTGATATTTTTTCAGCGGACGGAAAACCCGCGTTCCTTAAGATAAGCCTTAAGTTCAGGAATTCCGATGATTCCAAAGTGGAAAACGCTCGCGGCGAGAAGAACCGTAGCCCCCGCCTCGGCGGCCTCCGCGAAGTGCTCCATCGTCCCCGCGCCGCCCGAAGCGACGATGTCGGCGTCGGTGACGGCCCGAATGCCACGGATAAGCGGAAGATCATACCCCGTGCGCGCACCGTCTGTCGACTTGGAGGTCGGAAGAATCGTCTTCACTCCATAGCCCGCGACCTTCTTCGTCCACTCGATCGCATCAGCACCTGTAGCGGTGCGGCCGCCGTCGATATAAACCTCATACCCGGACGGCATGCCGGAATTCTGAGCGACATCGATAGCGACGGTCACCTTGTCAGCGCCGAACTCTTTAACGAGTTCTCCGATCATATCGGGCGAGCGAAACACCGCCGAAGACGTCGAAATCTTGTTTGCGCCAGCGCCCAGAACTTCCGCCGCAGCCTTAACCGAAGAGATTCCGCCTCCCATGGTAAATGGAATCGTGGCAACGTCGGCGACCTTGCGGACAGTCTCAAGCATCGTCGCACGTCCCTCGACCGTCGCGTTGATGTCGAGCATCGCGATTTCGTCGGCTCCCGCCGCGCAATAGGCCTTGCAGCATTCGACGGGATCGCCGGCGTCTTTTATATCGACGAAATTGACACCCTTGACGACTCTTCCGGCAATCATATCCATACACGGCATGATAACCAGAGTTTTACCATTTGTCATATAAATATTTCCTTTACTTTGAAACTGTTTGAAATTGAGCGAATGGACGTATCCAAAATCCGCTCATTTGAAAAATATTATATCAAAACTCCCTTTTCTCCGCCTATACGATTTTTTTTTAAATTCCCCATTGACTTTGCGCGTTCGATATGAGATAATATTACACGTTTTCAACGCATGGGGATATAGCTCAGTTGGTAGAGCGCTTCAATGGCATTGAAGAGGTCAGGGGTTCGACTCCCCTTATCTCCACCAAAAAACCGCGACGTTTCGCGGTTTTTTTGTTTTACAATTCTAATAAAACGTCCGTCTCCGTTTCTTAGTCGGAGCCCTTCATCGCCAGCGAACGTCCGCCGTCAATGGCATACGTCTGACCGGTAACGAAGCGTCCCTCGTCCGAGCAGAGAAATAGCACGACATTGGCGACATCGTCGGCGAGGCACTTCTCGTGAAGGAAGTTCGTTCCGTGAGTTATATTTTCTCCGGAATTATCGTCGGGCCTTACCACGATGCCGGGAGCGACGGCGTTAACCGTGATTTTGTTTTCTCCCAGTTCTTTGGCGAGCGAGCATATCATCGAGGAGACTCCGCCCTTGGCGGCGGCGTAATCAACGCACTTTTTAAGGCCGCACCTCGCGACTACCGACGAAAAGCAGATTATCCGTCCGCCCTTCCCGGCCTTGATCATTTCGCGCGCGGCGGCGCGGCTCATCCAGATCGCTCCCATCAGATTCACGCCGATGATGTTGTTTATGACATCATCGCTCTGATCGACGAGGTGCGCCATTTTAGCGCGTGCGCTGCCGCCCGCGACATGAACCATGATATCGATTCTGCCGAACCGCTTTATGCACTCGGAGACGGCGGCGTCGCAGCATTTCGAATCGCTGACGTCGCCCGCGAAAGCTTCAGCCTCGCCTCCGGCCGCACGGATCGCGTCGACCGTCCGCTGGGCAATCTCCATCGTATAGTCGCATACGAAAACCTTAGCGCCCTCCGCCGCAAAGCGTCTCGCGGAAGTGCCTCCGATATAGCCGCCTGCTCCCGTAAGAAGAGCTACTTTACCTTCAAAACGTTTCATTATTCTTTCATCCTTTCATAATCGCGTTTAAAGAAAAATACCCGTGCGGCAATCAATAGGAGTGCCCCGACAACGTAAAAACCGGCAAATGCCGCAATGCTGAACTGTACGGCCATATTATCCTTCATCCAGCCGGTTATCATCGAAGAAAATGATCCGAGGAGAAACGAAACCGAAAACGCTATCGCGGCTCCAGCCGCATGATACCGCTGCGGAATCACCTCAAAAAGCGCGGCGAAAAGATTTGAATCGTAGACGCCGCGAAACACGCCGAAAAGAGCCATCGCAACGCAGCAGACCGTAAAGTTTGACGCGAACGCCATCAATATGATAAACGGCACGGCGAAAAACATTCCCGCAAGCATCGTTTCGAGACGGACGCTCGGACGAAATTTCGCGAAACGGTCGGAAACTCTGCTGCCGACGGCCACGCCTACGAATGCGCCCATAAAATGCCAAAGAAGCGCATTGAGAGGAACCCACTTCGGATCGATCTCGCCGGCAAATTTCTCGCCCAGAAGATTAGGCATCCAATTTCTGTAGCTGCCGTCTACTGCGATAAACATCAAAAGCGAAAGAGCCGTTAAAAGAGCCGACGGGCGGCGGAAGAGAATAGTCGCCGCCTCTTTGAAGGAACGCTTCTTGGCAGGCCCCCTCGGAGCGCCGGACGGGTGTCTGTCGTTAAGCACAAACACAAGAAAAACGGCTATCGCAAGACCCGCCAATCCGAATACGCGAAAAGGCAAACGCCATGCTCCCGAGCCCATATCCTTCATGCCGCCCAAATACCCGGAAACGGCAGAGAATGAAATTATGCCGAGATAAAGAGCACTCTGATAAATCGAAAACGCCGTCGCTCTGGTCTCAATATGGTACTGGCTTATCAAAGAGGAGGCCGAAGCGCCGACAAACGCCTGACCGGAAGACGTTATTATACCGTATGAGAGAATAAACAATCCTACCCCCGACGCGAACGAAGACAGAAAGGTTCCAAACGAAAAAAGAACGACTCCTGTAATGACTATCCATTTTCGCCGGAGAAAATCGGCTGCAATACCCGAAAACGGCAGACATATTCCCATCACAACCCCAAACACGGTCGAGATAGCGCCGATTTGAGTGTCGCTTACCCCTATACCCGCGAAATCGGCCTTAATCTGCGTAACGGTCGCACCAAAAATCTGCCGTGTACCCTGAAGAAACAGATACGTCAACCATAGCGCACCAAGAAGAGTCCATTTGTAGAAAGAATCGTTTTTTTTCATACCTTTCCCAGTTAAAAGAAACTAGCAATCGTCCTTCTTCGAAATGCGGCGCGTAATTCCCTCGCGCGGTTCGGCTTCTGGTGGAATTTTAAGAGGTTCTAAATCGTATTCTGGAATATCGAGCGACTTCCACGCCGCGCTGTAGACAGGGAGGCCCTGAGAGCGGAACATCGTCTCAAACTCTGTCCATACCTCTTTAGGACGCGGCATCGGCTCGACGCGCTCAAATCGCTTATCGAGCGAAAAGCATTCGCATACTGTCTCGAAATATTCCTTGTGGTCAGTCGCGAACTCGAGCTTGCCGCCGACCTCAAGACGCTTCCAGAGCGCGTTTAAAAAGAGCGGCCCAAAAAGCCTATGCGAATGATGCTTTTTCTTAGGCCACGGATCGGGGAAGAAAACATAAACCGTTCGCGCGTGGTGATCGGGCAGAAGATAGTGGAAGGTATAGAGAGCTTCCAACCTTAAAACGCGCGCGTTCGTAAGCCCGCCCCTTTTGCACTTACCGGCGAAAAGTCTCACGCGCTCAAGCATGCGTTCGATACCGAGAAAATCGCAATCGGGATTCTCCTTCGCGCGCTTCGCCAAGAACTGCCCTTTACCGCAACCGACCTCAATTTCTAAGGGTCGATCAAGATTTATGTCTAAAGGCTTGCAAGGATCGGTAACGGTTATGATATGATCTGTCATTTGAAAAATAGAAGATAAATAGTCCAGTTAATCGCGAGCGAATAAAGATTGGCGAAGAAGTCGTCAATCACAATTCCGAACCCACCGTGAAACGCCTGAAGCTGGCGCGCAGGCGGCGGCTTGACGATATCGACAAAGCGAATTACAGCGAAGAACACCGCCATCGCAGTCCACGGGAGCTCAAGAATCGGAATCCCGATGAGAGCGATCGGATAGAGCATCCATTCATCTGCCGTTATGCGCCCGTCATCCTTTACGCCGAGCGACTTCTCGGCAACTTCGCAAAACCCGACAGCCGAGAGCGTAAAGCCGAGACACGCAACGATCTGCCAGGCGAGCCCAAGGTACGCGAGCGCATACGCAAGCGCGACACCAGGCGCACTGCCGAAGGTTCCGGGAGCGAACGGGACGAAAAGCCCGATCCCGAAACCTGTCGCCACAAAAAGGCAGAATTTCTCAGCGAGCGATCTCATTTCGACGAGACGCCCATCTTATAGCCGTTGAAGCGATGGGTATTGTAGAGCTTCTGCTTCTCGTCGACGGGAAGACCGAGCGACTTGCGGATCGCGAGGAAATCCTTAACGCTCTTAGGCCCGACCTGATTGAGCTTAGCGCCGTGGCCGCTCGCAAGAAGGAGAACCTGGCAGTAGGAGTCTGCGTTTTCTGCGAACCATTCGGCCTCTTCGATGTCGCGCGCGCCGCAGACGATACCGTGGTTCTCCATAAAGACCACATTCGACTTTTTTGACATCTTAGCGACATTCGCTGCAACCTCGTCGGTTCCAGGCGTTCCGTACGGAGCGAGAGGAATCTGATTAAAGAAAATGTCGGCCTCGGGATTGATGCCGTTCGGAGGAACCTGACCCGCGAAAAGAAACGCGTTGCAGTGCGGAGGATGGCAATGGACGCAAGCATCCCAGCCGGCGGTCTTCATCATCGCGATATGTACCTTAACCTCGCTCGTGCGCGGACGGTAGCCGCAGAGCTGCCCCGCGTTCATATCGACGAGACAGATATCCTCTTCTTTCATAAAGCCCTTGCAGCACAAGGTAGGCGAACAGAGAACGAGATCCTCGCCGACGCGGACGGAGAGATTACCGCCGTTGCCGTCGGTAAAGCCGCGCGCATAAATACGGCGGCCCATCTCGCACATATCAGCCTTAACCTTGCGGATAGCGGGCG
>JAGCJE010000226.1 GCA_017648225.1 Kiritimatiellia bacterium
ATAAGCAACACAGCTCCGATAACGAGCCACGGCGACTTTAAGATAAAGCCCGCGATCGCGACGGCCATAATGGGAAGTTCCGCCCATTTGGCGACGCGTACGATTTTACGTTTCGGCCAGAGCGCGGTCAATCGGTCGGCGAGCGGCGAACAGAGAATGTACGGCAGGACGAGGGCCCCGGCCGTAACACCCATAGCGATCGACTTTACGCGCTCGTCGGCGATCCAGCCGATAACCGTAAAACTCGCGAGCGTCTTAAGGAAATTGTCGTTGAGCGTCCCGAAGAAATTGGTCGCGTAAAGCGGACAGAAGGAATTTTTCATGCCGCACCCCTTTTCACTTGTCAATCGTGATGAAAATCGATTCGCAGATATGATCGCAGACGATCTCCGCCCACTTGCGCGACGTCACGCCCTTTGGCCTGAACGATTTATGCCACTTCTCGTCCGCGAGCGCATAAATCGAAACCTGTGCCCATACTGACGACGCCAGCAGATCGAGTTTTACATCGTCCTTCATTTTAGAGGATATAAGTTTCTTAAGTCCATCGTAAACAGGACGTCCGAACGCTTCCTTGAATTCATTATGAAACTTCGTCGGCCGCGTGACCTCATGGCGAAAAAGCGCCGCGCAGAGTTTCTGGGCCTTCTCCGTCGGGATCGTCATAAAAAGCATATCGCCGACCCATTCGCGAACCGCCGCGCGCCATGAGGCTTCATCGGTGACCTTATCCGAGAGATCGGCGAGAGGAGCGCCCAAATCGCCGAAAAGTTTTTTCGCGACAATTCTGTAGAGCGACTCCTTCGAACCGAAGTAACGGCTTAAAAGAGCGGAATTAACTCCGGCTCTGCGGCATATCTCGCGCGCCGAAGCAAGGTCAAAACCCTTCTCTGCGAACTCTTCCTCTGCCGCGGAAATTATTGCCTCGCGCGTCTCGATTCCGTCAACGCGCGTTTTACGGACAGTGTCTTTATTCTTCAATCTGATACTCATCGCATGACTCCTTTTCGTAATCACGCGATTACTTTATCAAATATTTACGGGTTTTGTCAACCGTAACTTCAGGGGATTGCACGTTTCGGGAAATCAAACGCGACGAACCATCGCGATTTCAGGACACGTAAAGGGATTCTTGTGCTTTGTACAGTTTATGCAGCCGGTGTAAAGCTTGTGCATAACATTCGTCTTCGGAATTTCAACGAACCCAAGCGAAGTAAAGAACTCGGGAGCGAACGTCAAAACAATGAACTCCTTAGGATCGACCGCAGAAGCCTTTGCGATTACGGCCTCGATAAGGGCCTTACCGACTCCGTTGCGTCTGTAAGGCGCACGCACCGCAACGGATTGTATTTCGACCGTCGCGGCCTCGGCATCTCCGATTTCCGGATGAATCTGATATGTCGCGCATCCCACGATGTCGCTGCCGCTGACCGCAACCGTAAATCTATCGATATTCTCGACGATATTGCCCATGGATCGGGGAACAAGCTGGTCACGATTGAGATGAATCAACGCGAATATCTTTTCGGCGTCTATAAGCTTCGCAGGACGCATAATGAACTTGACAATGTTCTCTGACATCGCAACACCTATTTAGTGGCGGTTCTGGCGGGACTCGAACCCACTACCCGCTGCTTAGAAGGCAGCTGCTCTGTCCAGATGAGCTACAGAACCATTAAAATTTCACATATTATACCAAAAACATCGTCCATTTACAATAAGGCATAAAAAAAACGCGCTCTGAACGAGCGCGTTTTTACTGGTGAAACAGCTGATTACTCAGTTGAGTTCCATGCGGCCGCGACGCGAACGGTTGCGGATGCGGGCACGCTGGGATTTCTTGCGCGCCTTGACGCAGGGCTTCTCAAAGTAGCGCTGGTCGCGGATCGTCTTGAGAAGACCTTCCTTGTCGAGGATCTTCTTCATCCGCTTAAGTCCGCGCTCGACGGACTCGCCCTTCTTGAGCTTAAGCACGATGGCCATTATTTCACCTCCTTCGAAGCCTCTTCAGCAACAGGAGC
>JAGCJE010000227.1 GCA_017648225.1 Kiritimatiellia bacterium
GATTTTTTCAACGGCGTAAGACGTCATATCGGCAAGCTCGACGCTGAAAAGCTGCGCGAGCAGTACGAGCGTCTTTCCGACGAGCTCGTCGCTCTCGACACGCTGTTTGAAACGATCTCCATCGGCATTATCTTTCTCGATGAGCGCGGCGATATCGTAAAATCCAATCCGGCCGCGCGCGAACTCCTCGGCATAGACATAAAGGACGCCCTGGAGTCTCTCGCCATACCGCTCGGAAAATCGACGAAGCGCGACATCGACATCTCTTACCCGCGCGAAAGGACGCTCGAGATCAAGAGCGTCCCCGTGGAGTCGGGAACTTTGGTCTACATCGACGACGTGACCGCCGAGCGCCAACGCACTGAAGAGGAGTTGCGCGTCGGCGCGACACGCGCGGTTAGGGATCTCGCCGCGGGCGTCGCCCATGAAATCGGAAACCCGCTCAACGCCCTTTCGCTCAACCTGCAGCTTCTTAAGCGTTCAACGGGCGAAAACGGCGAAATCGACGAATGTCTCAATCAGGTCGAGCGCCTCTCGGGAATCATTCACGGATTTCTCCAAGCCCTACGCCCATCGAAGCCGAATCTCTCGCGCGGAACCGTGGCCGATCCCATCAAGAGCTGCCTGGCGACGATGAAAAACCTCTTTGAAGAGCGCGGAATCCTCGTTTCGCTCGACCTCGTCGGCGCTATCCCGTCCGTCGCGCTCGACAAGGCCCAGATGGAACAGGTCTTTTTCAACCTCCTTAAAAACGCGCTTGAGGCCGTAAAGGACGGAGGCTCGATCGATATCGACATTTCGAGCGACGACAACGACGTCATAACGACGATCCGCGACAACGGGCTCGGTATGAACCCCGAGCAGATCACCCACCTCTTCGAGCCCTACAAGACCTCCAAAGAGCACGGCACCGGGCTCGGACTTATGATAACGGCCCGTATCGTGCGAGACCATGGCGGATCGATAGCCGTCGAATCCCAACTCGGCGAGGGAACGACGTTCACGGTCCGCCTGCCGCGGATCGAACGCAGAATCAGAGCCCTGAAAGGATGATTATGCAGAAACGGAAGATTCTTATTGTCGATGACGAAAAACCGACCCGTGAGGTTATGGCGAAGATACTTTCGGCCTCTTACGAATGCCTGCTCGCGCCCGACGCCGAACTTGCGCTTAAAACCCTCACCGAAAACCCCGACATCGCTCTTCTCATCACCGACTATAAAATGCCGGGCAAAAACGGCGTGGAGCTTATAAAAACGGCAAAGGAAAAAGATCCGTCAATCGCTTGCATTCTCGTGACCGCGTTCGGCGAAATAGAGCTCGCTGTAGCCGCGATGAAAGACGGCGCCGACGACTTTCTAACCAAGCCCATCACCGATATCGCCCAGATGGAGCTGCGCGTGGCGAAGGCTATGGAAAAAAACGCGCTTTTGAGAAAAGTCGAAGAGCTTCAGCATGAGATAGACGCGCGCAGGGGAATCGACACGTTCACGGGCGATTCGCCAGCGATGGAAAAAATCTACAAACTGATCCGCCAAAGCGCAAAGGCGAACGCGAGCGTTCTTATCGAAGGCCCGTCGGGCACCGGCAAGGAACTCGTAGCGAAAGCCCTTCACGATCTTTCTCCCCGCGCAAACGGTCCGTTCGTGGCGGTTGAATGCGCGGCGCTTTCTCCGACGCTGATCGAATCGGAACTCTTCGGCCACGAAAAAGGCGCGTTCACCGGAGCCGACAAACTGAAAATCGGAAAATTCGAAGCGGCTTCGGGAGGCACTCTCTTCCTCGACGAAATAACGGAAATCGATCTTGCGACCCAGGTCAAGCTCCTGAGAGTTCTCGAATCGCGCACGTTGCAGAGAGTCGGTGGCAACAGCGACGTCAAGGTCGACTTCAGGCTCGTCGCCGCGACGAACCGCGATCTCGCCGCATACGTGCGCGAAGGTAAATTCCGCGAGGACCTCTACTACCGGCTCAACGTCATCGACATCCGTCTTCCGGCGCTTAAAGACCGCCCTGGAGACATCGCGCTTCTCGTTTCCCGCTTCACGAAGGAATTCGCGAAAAAGAACGACGTCGAGATTAAGGGAATCGATCCTGCGGCGCTCAAAGCTCTCGAGGCTTATTCATGGCCAGGCAACGTGCGCCAATTGAGAAACGTAATCGAAAGAATGGTCGTGCTGGCCGACGGGTCGCGTCTGACGATAGCAGACATTCCGGAAGAAATCACGGACGACGCGGCCGTCGCGCCGAGCGCCCCCGCCCCCGTCGCTTCGTCTCCCGCGGCCGCGGACGCTCTGGCCGCCGCACCGGCGTCAGGTTCCCTGGCCGCTACGGAAAAAAGCATCATTTTGAAGACTTTGGAGGAATGTGGCTTCAACAAGACGAGAGCCGCCCAAAAACTCGGGATTTCACGACGCACCCTTCACAGAAAACTGAACGAATGGAGCATAGACAAATGACAGCATCAACATTGGTTCTCGCAATATCCTTCTTGCCGTTCTTCGAGGCGAAGAACACGGTTGTAAACAATATAGTAAATTCTTCGCCGTCGTACGAGACAAAGGAAATCGACTGCAAAAAGCCGGACCTCCTCACGCGTGAGAAATGTCCCGCGTGCAAAGCGTCCGGAATTATCGTTCTTGAAGAGCAGAACTTCGGACAGTTCAACTCCTACCGTCTCGAAAGGCCCAAAAAGATCAGGCAAAAATGCCCGTTCTGCAAAGGCCAGCGCTACATAGAGGCTTTCTACAATCCGACGGAACTGAAGCTTCTGGTAGCCCGCGAAAGACTTAAATTCGAATCCGATCATCAGGCCAAGGGGGAGGTCCCCGTCGGAGAGGCGTTCATCCCCAAAGACGCCTACGACAAACTTGACCGCAAAACGGTCAAACTCCTCAAGGAGGCGTACGGAGAGCCTTGCAGATCGTGCCATTGGCTGGGAATCACGCCTTGTAGGGAATGTGACGGAAACGGCTACGTCAACTGCCCGAACAGCGACTGCAAAGGCGGATGGTCGGTGACAAAAACGGAATCCTCATATACGAAAACCTCTTCTGGGGGCGGATTATCCGGCGGGAGCTACAACCGCTCCGGATCATCACGTAGAGTCACCAGAAAAAAAACGAACGTCAACGTCCAACCGTGCCCGGAATGTCTAGGCGTAAGCATGATAATATGTCCCGACTGCAACGGTAAACGCGCCCTCCCGTGCAAAAAATGCAATGCTCTCGGCACTAAATGACGGTTAATGCGATGATTAACAATCCCATACAGATTCAGCTACCGGACATCCGTCTAATCAACAAGATAGACGAAGGAGGCATGTCCAGCATTTGGAAGGCCATGGATTTGAGCCGCAACGAAATCGTGGCGGTAAAAATCCTCAACAAAGAATTCACCGCCAACGAGCAGGATCTTGAACAGTTCAAGGCCGAGCAGAAGACAATGGCCGAAATCGACCATCCAGGCATAGTAAAAAGCTACGAACTGAGAAAGACGGACTCCTTCTGGTATTATGTGATGGAGTATGTCGACGGGTACAATTTCGGCGCCCTGTTGCAGCGCAAACAGCATCTTATCGAGGTTGACTGTCTCCTGATATGCCAATCCGTAGCCCTGGCGCTCGACTATGCGTGGAACAACCACGGCGTCGTCCACTGCGACATAAAACCCGACAATATAATGGTCAATTCCGACGGCGAAATAAAACTGACGGATCTCGGGCTTTGCTATACGTACCGATTCCTTAATGACGGCCGACAGGACATCCCTGATCATGTAATGGGGACTCCGTCGTACATCTCGCCCGAACAGGTATACGGCGACGTGGAACTTGACTGTCGCGCCGACATATACTCGCTCGGAGCTACGCTCTACCACCTTGCCACGGGCAGAATGCTTTTCCCGAAGATGACTTCGGACGAAATGATGAAAGCCCATTGCGACGAGCTTTCACAATCCAAGGATCCGCGAGTCTACCGCCCCGATCTTACAGAAGGTTTCTGCCAGATGCTGGAAGCGATGCTTGTTAAGGACCGCAACGGACGCGTGCCGTCATGGAGCGACGTCTACGCCATGAGCAGGGATGTCGAGCGCGGCATAAAATTCAAGCCGCGCCTGACAGGCTTTATCTCATCTATGAAGCTCGACCTGTGAAAAGATTACTGGACATCTTCCTCATAATCGCGACGATGCCCCTTTGGCTTTGTCTCTACGCTATTACCGCATTGGCTGTAGCGATATCCATGGGTCGCCCCATACATTTCATCCATGAGCGAGCCGGTAGGAACGGGAAAAAGTTTAATTTCATGAAATTCCGTTCAATGCGCGGAGGCGAAGGCTCCGACGCCGAAAGAACGACGCGTTTCGGAAGATTTCTACGCTCGACTTCCCTTGATGAACTGCCCCAGCTCTGGCACGTACTCTCTGGGAAGATGTCGCTCGTGGGACCGCGCCCTCTGCCCGCGAAATATTTGGAGCGCTACTCCCCTTTTCAGGCGAGACGACACGAGGTTAGACCCGGCATTACCGGCTGGGCGCAGATCAACGGACGCAACGCGATATCCTGGGAGAAGAAATTTGAACTCGACGTCTGGTATGTCGACAATAGATCGCTTTTACTCGACGCGAAAATCATATTCATCACGTTTGCAAAAGTTTTCAAACGCAGCGGAGTAAACAGTTCGGCGACCGAAACGATGCCCGAATTCACCGGCTCCGGAAAAAACCCGTGAAAATAAACCGTTCCATCCTCCCTTCGGGCCGTATCGGACTCGCCGTTTCAGGCGGCTCCGACTCGGTCGCGCTCGCATTCCTTTTGACGAAAGGCGGTAAAAAGAAGAACGCGGCGAAAAGATTCGTGATTCTTCACGTCGATCACGGTCTTCGCAAAGAATCGAAAGAGGAATACAGATTCGTAAAGAACCTGGCCGCGCGCCTCGGAATCCCGTTCAAGGGCCGCCATGCCAAGGTTGTCCGCGAAAAAGGCGAATCTCTCGAAATGGCGGCGAGGCGCGTTAGACTCGCCTTCTTTGAGCAACAGACCCGACTACTCGGTCTTGATGCTATTGCAACCGGACACCACATGGACGACGTCGCCGAAACCTTTCTTATGCGCATTAAGAGAGCCTCAGGGGCAGAGGGTCTCTCCGGAATAAAGGAGAAAAGCCGTGTCGGCGACATCCGCTTCGTAAGACCTCTTCTCGGATGTCGTGACAAAGAACTTAAAGACTACCTCGTAAGATTCGGAGAAGAATGGCGCGAGGACGCGTCAAACGACGACACCTCCATAGAACGTAACAAAATCCGCCATGAGGTAATTCCGTTTCTGGAAAAGACTCTCGACCCTAAACTTGTACCCCACATCTTCAAAATCACGAAAAACCTCGCCGAAAAGATCATCTCCAAATTATGATATAATGTACACTATGAACATCAGAATTCTATCAGCAATCGCCGCATCGGTTTTCCTTATCGGATGCGCGTCTCTAGACTGCCGCAACCAGAAAACATTCACCTTGAACGACTTTAAGTCGAATGAATACAAGGTAGTTCTGCCAAAAAACGCCTCAACCTACCGCATCAGCGTAGAATACACGGCGAAAAAGAAGTTCTCGTTCACGGCAAAGCCGTCAAACAACGCGTTTATCGGACTTTCCCGCATATCGTTTCCGGCTTCCGAAACGCTCCGCAAAGAATCACGCGACTTTAAAGTCGTTTCTCCCGATTACAGTGACTTGATGCTGATATTGAACAATCCTGAAGATTGCGACATTAAAACCCTGTCCGTCGAACCTGTTCCTGCGGAGAAATACGCGCCCGCGACGATTGCCGCCGATCCGCTCAGGAAAAACAACAGACGCCACATTCAGATTAAAAAGGATTACGAAAAAGCTCCTTCCTCGCCGATCATCCTTTTCGGCGATTCCCTTACCGACAACTGGCGCGGCAAACGTTTCGATTACATGGCGAAAAACTTTACTGTCGTCAACGCCGGCATTTGCGGAGACAAGGTCGAGCATCTGCTGTGGCGCATTCTCGACATGCATCAGATGCTCGCCGAAAAACAGCCCGAAGTTGCGACATTCCTCATAGGAACGAACAATTTCAGCTACCAATACAATCCCGAGGACATTGCGCTAGGAGTAAAAAATCTCATCGCGACGTTCCGCGCAATATGCCCCAACACGAAAATAATCGTTTTCGCGATACCTCCGCGCGGCTTCGTCACACGCCCCGACATGCTGCCGTTCACCGACGTCACGAATCCTCTAATCGAGAACGCGATTGACGAGCTCAAGGCGTCCAACGAGCGCGATGTCTATTATTTCGATTTCGGAGATCTCCTCGCCGATAAGAGGATGATGAGGAAAGAGTTCTACGAAAACGACAAACTCCACTTCTCCGACAAAGGTTATGCGGATGTACTTACCCCCTTCATCTCCGGCGCCATAAGACTCGTCACTTCAAAGAACCTTCCGGCCGATTACTTCGGTAAAATGACCGCGTGGAAAAGATATCTTAAGAAGAGATACACGACGTGCAAAAACAATCTCGCGCTCGAAGAGATGCTGGCGTGCGAAACCCACCTTAAATCTCTCGCTCCCCATTGGATGAACGTCTTCAAGAAAATCTCGGAGGATGACAAATATATACCAGAAATGCCTGCAGAATACCTTCGTCAGGCGCGCCAGGAAGGATTACCTGAATTTTTAAGATAAATAATCAACAAGAAAGCGAAAGATAAAAATGAAATTCATACTCAAACTGACTGTAATAGCGGCCGTTTTCACCGTGATTCTGCCGGGTTGCACAACCGCGCCCGAAGCAAAAAAATGCGTAAAAGACGCATCGCCTCTGAAAGTATCGGTATATGTAGGCAACGGTGCTAAAGGAATCGGTTGCGTCGAATGGTGCAGACTCATCAACGAATGCCCTCAGATGCGTCTGAAACTCGTCGACGGCAACGCGGTGGCTGCGGGCGCCCTTGAGGGCGAAGACGTCGTCGTAATGCCTGGAGGCGACAGCAAGGCCGAATTCACATCGCTTACCGAAAAAGGCGTCGAGAAGTTCAAGGAATTCATTCTCAACGGTGGCGGATACGTCGGAACATGCGCTGGATGCAGCATTCTTCTCAACGAGGAAGACAGAAGACTTAAAATAGTTCCTTACAAGCGCCTCGGCAGCACAAAACTCCTTAACGGCAACTTCAAGATCACAAAGGCCGGCGCGGAAGCCCTCGGTATCGCGGAAGAACCGCGCCTAATCAGATACAGCGGAGGCCCCATCATCAAGAAAACCGAAAATGAAGTCGCAAACGCGAAATTCGAGGTATTCGGAACATACGACTTCGAGGCGTCGACAACGGGCCGCGCCAACACCGAAATGTTCGGCGCTCCCGCTATTCTCGGCGGAACCTACGGCAAAGGCAAAGTCTTCACGATTGTCGCCCACCCTGAATATTTTGAAGAAACACTCGACATCGTCGAAGGCGCATTCAAATTCGTAAGCGGCCGCAACGTCAAGTTCCCGCCCAGAATGAAAAAGAAAGACGCTGTCGCCGTCGGTTTTCTTACCAGCTATATAAGCGGCATTGAAACGGCTGAAACCGCTCTCGCGATCGACAATGCCGAGGACATGTATTTGGTTCCCGTCGATGTAATGGCCGACTGGCGCCGCCAGCTCGATCATATAAACGTGCTCGTTTTGCCCAACGACATAATCGCCGACCAGAAACGCGGTAAAAACGTCAAGAAACTCGTCGAGAAATTCATGAGCCGCGGTGGTACGGTCATCGGATTCAGCTCTGCCGTAAAGGTTTTGCCTAAAGGCGCGATCCCCTCCGGCTCTCGCGAAGAGATCGTAAAAACGATCCGTTCGCTATAAGCGGCGACGGAAGTAACTCTACCCGGCGCGTTCCGATGCGCCGGGTATGCCCAGCGCGGCTCTATATTTAGCAACGGTACGCCGTGCAACGGAGTACCCTTTCGCCTTGAGAAGCTCTGATATCTTATCATCCGAAAACGGCTTTGACCGATCTTCCGAACCTACGATTTCTTTAAGAGCGTCATAGACCGCATCCTTGGAAACGACACCGCCGTCGGCGGTAGCGAAACCGGAAACGAAAAAGCGCCTTAATTCAACGGTTCCGCGCGGCGTAGAGACATACTTGTCGTTAACCGTGCGAGAAACCGTCGCCGCGTGAACCCCCACGACGTCGGCGATTTCCTGCATTGTAAGAGGACGTAAACCTTTAAGACCCTTCTCGAAGAATCCGCTCTGGGCGTCGAAAATCGCCTGCGCTATGTCGGTGACGGTTTCTTCGCGTTTGGCGATCGCGTCTTTCAGCTCTTTCACCGAAGCTATTTTAGCGCGGATATATTCTTTCGTTTCCGCGTCGGTCGCTGGATCTTCAAGCATTTTCAGATAGCGCGGTGAAATTCGTATCTCAGGCAAGCTTCTCGCGTCGACGCGGGCCTCCCATCCGTTTACCGTTTTAACCGCATGGACTTCGGGATTGACATAATTGACGCCCTTCCCGGAACGCGAATACGCCCTTGCCGGACGCGGATCCAGGGTACGCAAGGCCGAAAGCACGTCGGCATACCGTTCATGGGAAATACCGAGGGCTTTCTCGACGTTTGCGAGGCGACCTTCCGCGACGTCCTTCAAAAGCCTGTTCTCGAGGAGTTCTCGCACCTCATCCTGATAGGGCGAGGAATCTAGTTTATCAATCTGGGCGAGAAGACATTCCTCCAAAGTCGTCGCACCACACCCGGGCGGATCGAACGTCATTATCACGCCTAAGACTTCACGTATCTTCTCTTCGCTCTCGCCCGTAACCATCACCAGATCGGGAATCGACCCCGAAAAGTAACCGTCGTCGTTCAACTCGCCGATCAGAATTTCAGCAAGCTGAAAATAAGCCTCATCGATTTCCGACGTCGCTATCTGGAAAAGAAGATGCTCCTCGAGAGTCTCTTCGCTCGTCCTCGACTCGAGAAAACTCCGGCGGCGGTCCATTGCCTCGGCATCGGCTTCATAAAACGAATCGGGCGCGGAATCATCTTCAGGATAATCGTCTTCTTGGGATCTCTCCCGATCAGCGGCTTCGCGTTCCTTCTGGGAGACGGTATCCTTCTCAAGCGTGCGCTCGACATCGTCGATAACGGGGTTGGTTTCAAGTTCGCGGTTCAATTCGGCGCGAAGTTCAGGAAGACTCATCGCCAGCATATCAAGCCCGCGGAGCATCCGCGGCGCGAGAACCATGGACTGAGATTGCGTCTGCAGATGCGAACTGGACAGCTTCAGGGGCATTACTGCTCCTCGGTAACGCGCATGATTTCCTTAACGCTGGTAACACCTCTGAAGGCTTTCGCCCAACCGTCTTCACGGAGTGTCTTCATACCCTTTGCCAGCGAGCGGTTGCGTATCTCGGTCGCGTTTTCGCGGCGAACAATAGCGCCCTCGATATCCTCGTCGACTTCCAAAACCTCGAAAAGAGCGCGGCGTCCCTTATACCCCGTACGCGAACACGCGTCGCACCCGTTCGGCTCGAAAACAGTATTCTTCTCGGGCGCGTAATTAAGCGTGTAATATTTCATATCGAGAGGCACTTCCTTCATGCAATTCGGACAGAGACGGCGGCAAAGGCGCTGACCCATGACACCGGCAACGGCCGAAGCGATCAGAAACGGCTCGACACCCATATCGATCAGACGCGGGAACGCACCGGCCGCATCGTTCGTATGCAGCGTCGAAAACACCATGTGACCCGTAAGCGACGCGTTGATCGCTATTTCAGCGGTTTCGCGGTCGCGGATTTCTCCGACCATAATGATATCGGGATCCTGACGCAGAAACGCTCTCAAGGCGCGCGCGAACGTCATGCCGATATCGGCCTGCATCTGAACCTGATTTATGCCAGCCATATGATATTCGATCGGATCCTCGGCGGTCATAATTCTCACGTCGATCTTGTTGACCTCGTGAAGGAACGAATAAAGTGAAGTCGATTTACCGGAACCGGTAGGCCCGGTAACCAGGAATATGCCGTTGGGACGATGAATAATCTTGTCGACCACGGCGAAATCACGCTCGTTAAAGCCGAGATCGGCCATCTTAACGAAACTGCCGCTCTTGGCGAGAAGACGAAGAGAAATCGATTCACCGTACGCCGCCGGCATCGTCGAAACGCGGATATCGATATCCTGCCCGGAAATCTTTATTCCGATACGACCGTCCATCGGGAGACGCTTTTCGGCGATATCGAGATTAGCCATAACCTTGATACGCGAAATGATCGCGGCTTTAAGCCTGTTTAGCTGAGGCGGAACATCCACCTTATGAAGCATGCCGTCAATGCGGTAGCGGATCCGAAGCTCCGTCTCCTGGGGTTCGATGTGAATATCGGTCGCACCCTGGCGGTCGGCTTCAACGATGATCTGGTTCACAAAACGCACGATGGACGCCTCCTCGCCCATTTCGTTCACGTCGATCTTCGTCATCGTACCGAACTCGTCATCGACGGAATAGCGATCGTCGTCAATCATCTTTTCGATCGCGTCGGCGCCGACACCGTAATATTTCTTAACGGCCTTCTCGACATCCTCCTTCGTCGAAAGCGCCATCTTGACAGGGCAACTGGCGATAAGACGTAGCGAATCGGACGGCGTCGTATCGAACGGATCGGAAACAACAATCGTCATCGTATGCCCGTCGTAACGGTACGGCAGAACATTGTACTGATAAACCGCGCTGGCGGGAATCTTCGTAAGCGCGTCCGCCGTAGGCTGGTTGGTTTCAAGATCGATAATCTCGAGTCCAAGCGCAGATCCGACACCTGTCAAAACCTCTATTTCACGATGTCCGCCGAATTTGACAGCCGCCTCGCAAAGTGTCATTCCAGGATTTTCCGAGCGTCCTAAGATGATACGGGAAATCTGATCGTCGGAAAAGATCCCGGCTGTTTTCAAAACTATGTTTGTTAAAGACGTATTTTCGGTCATAATGACAATATTTTATGAAAATTCCGTATAGTGTCTCAACATCAGACCTTAAAGAATATCTTTTTGCGGTAGAAGAAATACAGAATCATCCACAGAACGATAATGCTGAAAGCTCTGTCGGCTACCGGAGCCCAAAGCGGATCAATCTCGCCGATTTCCTTAATAATTCCGCCGAAGAAATATTTGGTTATCCCTCCGAACCAGATGAATCTCACCATCAGATAGATGGTAATAGAATTCATGCCGATTACCATAAAAGGGAAAGCCCATGTCTTCAGTCCGCACACATCAACGAGATGATAGAAAACAGCCAGCATATAGGTCGAATATGCCGCAGTTGAAAGAACGAACGAGGGAGACCAGAGGCTCTTGACGATCTTATCTCCCATGACATAAATGAAGAGAGCATCCACCGCCAGAAGACCTGCAAATCCGGCAAGAAGAACCAATGTCTTTTTCGCAGGATCAAATTTATCGGACTTCAGAAGCGAACCGGCCATCATTCCGAGAAGCGCCATCGCAACTCCGCCCAGAATCGCGAAAAGCGACTCGGGATCGTAAAGCGGACGGAAGATATGGTCGGCCATAAGCGTTCTGTCGAGCCAGGAAACGATGTTATATTCCATCGCGTACGTATCACATCCGGCGGGAGCGCCAGGAGCTGCGACAAATCGCAACAAACCCCAATATCCGCAGAGCAGGACGGCGATCAATCCCCCGCGAACCCAAGCGTTTTTCAAATGATAGAAAAGAACCGCTCCTGCCGCCCAGCTGAGACCGATAAATCCGAGAACGCTCGGAATGCGGAATTGGGGCTTGAACTCTCTGAAAACTCCGTTGTACGCCATTCCCAGCGCAAAAAGAATCGCCGCGCGCTGCAATATCTTCAAATGAATCTGCAGCGGAGAGCGTCCGCGCGATATCTGTGAAGAAAGGGAGAACGGCCACGATACGCCGGCCAGAAAAAGAAAGAGCGGAAATATCGTATCATGGTGGCGCAAACCTTCCCATGGAACATGACTCATCTGCTTTATAAGTTCAAAATCCTTATTGCATCCGAACGCCTGGCAAATCATCGTGACAAGGCCGGCTCCGCCGATGATGAAAAACATATCAAAACCGCGAAGCGCGTCAATCGACATCAATCTGATTTTACTGTCTTTCTTTTCCATTTTCGTCTTTCCTTGATTATGCGTTAAGTTTCTTCAACACCGAAAGAAGTTTCTTCATTTCCGCCGGCGTTCCTACTGTAATGCGGAGCCTGTCGCCCGTAAGAGGACCCGGGAAATAGCGAACGTAAATGTTACGCTCCCGCAAAGCGGCGAAAAGTTCTGAAGCCGGCATCTTCGCCGGGCGCGCAAAAACGAAATTCGCCTCGCTTTGAGGAACATCCCAGCCAAGAGTCCTGAGTTCAGCCGTAAACGATTCTCGGGTTTCAACCACCTTTTTCACGGTCTTCGCATGATAGGCGCGATCCTTCAAAGCCGCGAGAGCTACGGCCTGGGCTATCGCGTCGACGTTGTAAGAGTCTTTAATCTTGTAGAGCGCCTCGATCAGATCGGCCGGACCTACGCAATAGCCGACTCGCAACCCCGCGAGAGAATAACTCTTCGAAAAGGTACGCATCACGATGACGTTTCTGTTCTTAACCGCCGTCGCAAGCGCCATACAGTTCGTTTTCGCAAAATCGGCATACGCCTCGTCGACGATTACAACGCCGTCAAACTTCTTCGCGAACGCAGATATCTTTTTCGGTGAAACGAATCCGCCGGTCGGAGCATTCGGATTGGTCCAGAGAAAAAGCGATGCGTTCTTAGGGATGTCGATTTCCGCGGCATCCGCAGGAGATCCGACCCATTTCACGTCGCGGATAGCCGCAAGAGTCTTATAAAGCGAATAACTGGGATTAAGCGAGGCTATCAGCTCGTCGTTTTCGACAAATGCGCGAGCGGCGAGTGTCAAAATCTCGTCGGACCCGTTGCCGACAAAAACATTCTCCGCCTTCGTCCCGTTGAGCGCGGCGATCTCTTCGCGGAGCGCTGTAAAAACGGGATCAGGATAGCGTCTTAATTTATCGAGGTCGAAATCCTTCAGCACCTTCGCGCACCTCGGCGAGGGGGGATACGGGTTTTCATTCGTATTGAGTTTTACGACCGATTTAGACTTCGGCTGCTCGCCGGGGGTGTAAGCTTCAAGGTTGGCTGTCGCTTTTGTAATTCTCATCGTTTTATTTCTTCTCACCGTCTTCGTCAATGACCAGTTCGGCAGTAGTGTGAATGACGTGACGTTTCATCAATATCACAAGAATGCTTTCATCGTTCCAGAAGCTCTTGAGGGATTTTACCGATTTCGCTCCCGAGCTTTTAATAATATCATCTAAAATCTTATAGTTGTTTTCAAGTGTCGCCGTTTCTGAAAAAAAAGAACTGGAAATCTTATTCACCTTTTCTGGATTTCCTGAAGCGATCGGGAAAAGATTAAAAAGATACCATCCAGAATTGGAAACAACCACCATGCGGCGACCGCCTACATCGCAGGTTTCAACAGTTGTACACCCTGTCAGGATTATCGCGAGAAAAAGCGCAAAAATCATTTTCATTCTGATTTATCCTTATTGGGAACCAACACGCCGCTCAACTGAATTTCCTTGTACGACAGAATATACGGCAGAGGTATCGGAATGTTGGATCCGGGAATTTCAAAGAGAACCGACTCGTATGTACGATAGGAAAGTTCTTCGGCTTTGATGTTTTCACGCGTGTCGACATATGAAAAAAAGCGTTTTTGGACCTTATCCATCGTCACGTCGTTTCTGAAAAGAACCCATGGCGTAATGGCTCGCTCGTTCGCGTTTCCGCACGCTACGGGAATAAAATGAAATAAATACCAACCGTAATTCGAAACGAGGACCTGCTCCTCTCCAGATGAGTTCAAACGGCCTTTCTCAATTGAAAAACAACCCGTCAAAACAACGGGAATAGCCATAATTGCGAGGAATTTAAATAAAAGATATCGTATGCTATTGCTCATTGTTAATATTATATCTTTTACCGACATTAAGTGCAAGTAGCAAATTAAAAACGAAAGTTGTACAATTAAATGAGTCAAATCGGAAAGGTAAGTTGTCGAGGTGGCGAAAGGATGCTCAGAAGAAAAGAGACAAGGAACGAAAGAAGAAGGAAAAACGTAGGAAGGAACGCCCCCATGGGGGCGTCGAGCGAAAAAATAACAAAGGCGTCGCAATTTGTAGTATGATGAAAGCTGCTAAACAAAATCACCCATCTACAAAAAAGGACGCCATGAGAAATTATATCACACAACACGTACCAGGAAAACACCTAACATTTGAGCAAAGACAAATTCTTGCC
>JAGCJE010000228.1 GCA_017648225.1 Kiritimatiellia bacterium
CATGATCGTGAGCGACAGGAAGGCGTCTGACGGAACGCCGCTCGTCATACACAACATCGGCGCGGGGACGAAAGAGGAAAACAGCCTTTTCACCTATCCTCTGACCGGACACTATCGGATGAAAAAATAAAGGCCGTGTGGTGGCCGCATAAGAGGGCGAGGGGGACTGTCCCCACGAGTTTTACTTGTGTTAGAGGAATTAAAAAAAATTAGTCGCAAAAGGAGGTGGAGCGGAGTCCTCCGAGTGAGACCTCGCGAAGGATTGTAGCCGTAAGAGAGGCTTTGTACGCAACCAGTGGCTTTATCGAGGCATGACAGGCTGAAAACGATTTGTTGTCTAAGCGCGAAAGGCGTTACAACTCCGTAGCGAGTCGAGATCGAGGAGGAGCTCCGGACACCTCCTTTTGCGACACCATATTAAAAATGACTCAACGAAATAAAATCGCACCCTGGTGATATTTCGCAGGAAATAGTCCTATTGAATCAAAAAATAAGAAATGATATAATACCGAACATGAGAAATGCAAATACTACAGTCGTTATCAACAACCGTTGGTGGTGGCGCCTCGCATAAAGGAGCAAGGCGTTGATAGCTGTCGTATAAAAAGGATTGAATAAAACGCGGCCTTGCTTCAAAAGAAGCAGGGCCGTTTCAGTTTAAAAGAAAAAAGAGAAACCAGAAGCATAAAATGAACACGATTCCTTATAAAACCTATCTTCATGAAACGGAACTTCCCGAGGCCTGGTACAATGTTCGTGCCGATATGAAAAAGAAGCCCGCTCCGCTTCTCGATCCGACTACGTTGAAGCCTGTCGAGTCTTCGGCGCTGGAGAAGGTTTTTTGCAAGGAACTGGTAGATCAAGAACTGGACGACACTTCGCCTTATATCGCCATTCCGGGTGAAATCCGCGATTTCTATAGGATGTTCCGTCCCTCTCCTCTTATTCGCGCCTATTTTCTTGAGAAGGCGCTCGGCACTCCTGCAGAGATATATTACAAGTTCGAGGGAAACAACACATCTGGCTCCCATAAGCTTAACAGCGCTGTCGCTCAGGCATATTACGCCAAGGCTCAGGGGCTCAAGGGCGTTACCACCGAGACCGGTGCGGGTCAGTGGGGTACGGCGCTTTCGATGGCCTGTCAGTTCTTCGGGCTCGACTGTCACGTTTACATGGTAAAATGCTCGTACGAGCAGAAGCCGCACCGTCGCGAAGTTATGCGCACGTACGGCGCCGACGTGACGCCTTCGCCCTCTATGACGACCGAGGCTGGACGCCGCATCAACGAAGCCCATCCCGGCGCGACCGGCTCGCTCGGCTGCGCCATCTCCGAGGCGGTCGAGGCGGCTATGAACCGCGAAGGTTACCGCTATGTTCTCGGAAGCGTTTTGAATCAGGTGCTTCTTCATCAGTCCATAATCGGTCTTGAGACGAAAACCGCTCTCGATAAGCTCGGCGTCAAGGCCGATATCGTCATCGGCTGCGCGGGAGGCGGGTCGAATCTCGGCGGTCTGATTTCGCCGTTTATGGGCGAGAAGCTCCGCGGTGAAAATGATTATCGCTTTATCGCTGTCGAACCCGCCAGCTGTCCGTCGCTCACGCGCGGCCGTTACGCATACGATTATTGCGATACGGGCCGCGTTTGTCCGCTTATGAAGATGTATACGCTAGGCCATGATTATATGCCGAGCGCGAGCCACGCGGGGGGGCTCAGATATCACGGAATGTCCTCGACCTTGTCGGAGCTTCTCGATCAGGGTTTGATGGAGGCGACGAGCGTAACTCAAACCCAGGTTTTTGAGGCGGCGCGCATGTTCGCCCGCACCGAAGGTATTCTTCCTGCGCCCGAATCGGCCCACGCCATCCGCGTTGCGATGGATGAAGCCGTCAAATGCCGCGAGAGCGGGGAGAAGAAAAAAATCGTTTTCGGCTTGACTGGCACGGGTTACTTTGATATGTTTGCATACGGAAAGTTCAACGACGGCGAAATGAAGGACTACATTCCCTCGGACGCCGAACTTGAAGAGAGCTTCCGCAAACTTCCGAAAATAGATTAAAGGAGGGCCTTGGATGGATATTTCATTTTTCGATAAAGCGGCGGGATATCTCCCCGACGAGTGTTTTTCGCGGCCTGTCGATGTAGGTATCCTTCTCGGCAGCGGTTGGAGCGATGCGCTCACGATGGATGAAGTACATGTGAGAATTTCCTACGGCGATATACCTGGGCTCGGAGCTTCGACCGTAAAGGGCCACGCCGGTGAATTTATTCTTTATACGCGCGGCGGGAAACGTATCGCCGCGTGGTGCGGCCGCAGGCATTATTACGAAGGCGTCGGCTGGGAACCCGTTGTTCTGCCTGTTGAGATTCTCCGTCGCATGAGCTGTAAAACTCTGATTGTCACAAACGCCGCAGGCGGCATCAACCCCGCGTTGCGTCCCGGAGATTTCGTCATCATCCGTGACCATATCAATACCGTAGGAATGAATCCTCTCGTCGGCGCCCACAGGCCTGAATGGGGTGAGCGTTTCCCCGATATGACGGAGGTTTACAACAGGCACTTGTGCGAACTTATGCACGCGAGCGCCAATAAGCTCGATTTAAGGGCGATGGACGGTGTGTACGCGTACACATTGGGTCCATGTTACGAGACTCCTGCAGAGATTCAGTCATATAAAGCCCAGGGTGCGGACGTTGTAGGAATGTCGACCGTTCCCGAGGCGGTTTTCGCAAAAGCGTGCGGCTTTAAAATAGCGGGACTTTCGTTCGTTTCCAATCTCGCCGCCGGCATTTCTCGCCGGGAACTCAATCATCAGGAGGTTGTAGACGCCGCCGCTGGAGCCAAAGTGCTGATGAAGGCTTTTTTTGAAGACTTCCTCGCCAGATTGTGAGTTTCGACGACGAGATAGAATCGTTTATCGGAGCGTTGCGCTTCGAGCGTGAAATGGCCGTCAACACGTGCGAGTCGTACGGTCGTGACCTCGCTCATTTCGCGGGCGTAATGAAACTTCAAGGCTGTTCGTCGGCGGGAGACGTCACGCGCGCCGACATAGACGCGTATTTCATGCTGGAGCGCGATAGGGCGATGGCCTCCACGACGAGAGCGCGTAGACTTGTCGCACTGAAAATGTTTTACCGCCATCTTTCGGAAAGACGGTTGATTTCATCTGATCCGACATCTCTCGTGGAGAGACCCAAAAAAGCCAAGGTGCTGCCTCGTGTTCTCTCCGAGGAAGAGACGTTCTCGATGATTGATGAGGTCAAAGGCGATTCGCCTCGCGATTTGAGAGACAGGGCCATGCTGGAGGTGATGTACGGTTGCGGTCTTCGCGTGAGTGAAGTATGTGAACTTAAGCTTGACGACGTCGTTTCTGACGGTGAGCTTCTGCGGATTCTCGGCAAGGGTTCCAAGGAGCGGCTGGTTCCTTTCGGAGGAGCTGCGGCCAAGGCTTTTGCGCACTACATTTCATCCGCTCGTCCGTCGTTCGCAAAGTCGGCGTCTTTTTCCGGTTACGCATTTCTCACCCGCCTGGGCAAGCCGTTCACCCGTCAGGGCGTTTTCAAGGTTATCCGCGAAAGGGCGGCAGCCGTTGGAATAGCCGCTAACAGGATATCTCCGCATGTTTTAAGACATTGTTTCGCTTCTCACATGCTTCAGCGCGGCGCCGACATAAGGGCGATACAGGAAATGCTCGGCCACGCCGACATCGGCACCACGCAGATATACACTCATATCGATTCCGGCCGTTTCGGGGAAGTCCATCGACGCTATCATCCGAGGGCGTAAAACCCGTGACTCCCATTGAAAAGTTCGGGGATATTCCAGTTTGTATACGGGGTCTTATTTTTGATAAAATATACAGATGAATCGCATACTCTTCGAGAAATCTGAAATTACCGACGGCGTCGCCGAATTTTCCGGCGAACGCGCGGCGCATATCGTCGAGGTGCTGCATTCAGAGGTCGGCGATACGGTCAAGACGGGCGAATTGGACGGTAAAATCGGGACCGGCGTTGTTAAAAAAATCGAGTCTGTCGAAAGTAAAGACGGTAAGAGTTATGTCATCAGGCTTGAACTTTCGCACACAGGTGAATCCTTGCAGCCTTGGGCCGATCTTATTCTCGCTCCGCCGCGTCCGCGCGTTTTCAAGAGGCTTCTCCCACAGCTTGCGGCGATGGGGGTCGGCGATATCGTTCTCGTAGGCGCTAAAAAAGTCGAGAAGGCGTTCTGGGGCGCGACGGTACTTAAGGAAGAGAATTACCGTCCGCTTCTCGTGGACGGGCTTATGCAGTCGGGTACGACGATCGTTCCGCGCCTGGAGCTTAGGCGTAATTTCGTCAGGTTTATCCGAGAAGAGCTCGATTCGCTTTATCCGGATTCGACGCGCATCGTCGCCCATCCGTACAACGCCGAACCGATCGGCGAGCCGCCTCAAGGCCGTCTTTTGATAGCTATCGGTCCAGAGGGCGGTTGGACCGACGAGGAAGTTGAACTTTTGAAATCAAAAGGTTTTCAGTGCCGCTCTCTCGGCGGAAGAATTTTAAGAACAGATACGGCGACGATCGCGTTGCTGGCAAAATTAAACAACGAAACAGCAGAAGGAAAATAGAAATGTTGACATGGATGGATTCTTTGCGTAACCGCTCGCTTATGCGTTTGGCGTCGTTCGCCGACGAGGAGATGCTCAATCTCGTCGATCTCGCCGCCCAGCTTAAGGCCCGCCGCGCGGCCGGCGTCAGGGGCGATCTTCTCAAACGCAAGAATATCGCGCTCATTTTCGAGAAGTCTTCGACCCGTACACGCAACTCGTCCATCATCGCCGTGCGCGATGAAGGCGGCGGCGCCGAATATCTGACGCGCCCCGACATCCACTTCGGAAAGAAGGAGTCGGTTAAGGATACCGCCCGCGTTCTCGGCCGCATCTACGACGGAATTCTTTTTCGCGGATTTTCCCAGAAAACCTGCGAAGAGCTCGCTGAATATTCCGGCGTTCCCGTCTGGAACGGTCTTACCGACGATTATCATCCGACCCAGATTCTCGCCGATCTTCTGACGATAAAGGAGACGTTCGGCTCACTTAAGGACTGCACGGTCGC
>JAGCJE010000229.1 GCA_017648225.1 Kiritimatiellia bacterium
CCGCGCCCCCTGAAAATCTCCGCGTTGTGCTTTGCACGAAGGGCCGCCTTTTCAAGCGACCCTCCGATGAGACCTTTGCCAATGACGGCTACATTCATCAGCTGAAAACTCCTGAAATGTCAATCACATCTTCCGGCTCGTCACCTCGATGACGTTGACCTGGTTACGCAACTGGCAGATGATCTGGTCGATAACCTTATCGGTTCCGAGAATGTCGATCTTCATTCTCGAAACGGTTCCGTCCTCGGTCGGACCGACGGTTAAAGTCTGGATGTTGTAGCCGCGACCGGAAATAAGCCCGACGATGCGGGCGAGAACGCCGGGACGGTTTTCGACGTAGCAGTTAAGTCTATGTATTTTTTCGCTCATTTTTAAGACCTCCCGGAAAATCAGTCAAAGACCATATCACTTACGGGCTTACCCGCAGGAATCATCGGATAGACGTTCGCGCGCGGCTCGACGATAACCTCGACAAGAGTCGTCGCGTCTGACTTTACGGCCTTCGCGATGACGGAATCGAGCTTCGCGGGATCGATTACGCGGTACGCCTTCGCACCGTGCGCCTCTGCGAGTTTAACGATATCGGGAAGGTAATCGTACTTGAGATCGCCCTCGAGATTTTCGTTCTTGGGTCTGTCCTTAACCGTAAGAATCGAACCGGCATAATTCTTCTTGTAGAAAAGTTCCTGCCACTGACGGACCATTCCGAGACAGCCGTTGTTGATGACTACGAAGGTTATCGGGAGCTTGTGCTCAACGGCGACTACAATCTCCTCGAACGTCATCTGGGCGCCGCCGTCGCCGCAGATCGCGACGGTTTTATGGTCTGGACGCGCGAACGCGGCACCGATAGCGGCGGGAATTCCGAATCCCATGGTGCCCATACCGCCGGACGAAAGGAAGTGACGCGGAAGATTATGACGGAAATACTGCGCCGCCCACATCTGATTCTGTCCGACGTCGGTAACGACAACGGCTCGGCCCTTCGACGCCTTGTCGACGGACTCGATTACGCTCTGGGGCATGATAACGCCCTTGTGCATAGGCATATAGGAGACGGGATGGCTCTTCTTCCAGCCGTCGATCGTCTTGAGCCACTCGGTGTGCTTAGCCTGCCTGATGCGCGAGCCGACGGTCGTAAGAACATCTTTAACGTCGGCGACGATTCCGAGATCGACATCGACGTTCTTTCCGATAGACGAAGGATCGCAATCGACATGCACAATCTTGGCCTTAGGAGCATACTTTGAAATCTTACCGGTAACGCGATCGGAGAATCTTACGCCGAGAGCAATGAGAAGATCGGCCTCGTTAATCGCCCAGTTCGCCGCCGGAGCGCCGTGCATGCCCGCGAGTCTGAGTGCCAAGGGGTCTCGCTCGTCGAAAGCGCCAAGACCCATAAGCGTCGTAGCGACGGGTATCTCGGCCTTGTGGGCGAGAATAGAAACGTCCTTCGCGGCTCCCGAGGCGATAACGCCGCCGCCCGCGTAGATTACAGGACGCTTGGACTCGTTGATGAGTTTTGCGAGCTTATTGAGCTGGGTCGTCGTCGCGGCGGACTCCGGGTGATACGCACGAAGCGAAACGCGCTCTGGATACTGGGCCGACGTGAGTGCCTGCTGGCAGTTTTTGGGGATATCGATGACGACGGGACCGGGCTTGCCGTGGGTCGCGATGTAAAACGCCTGCGCTATAATCTCAGGAATCTCGTCGGCAGAGTGGACGAGGAAATTGTGTTTAGAAACGGCGCGTGTGATGCCGGTCGTATCAGCCTCCTGAAACGCGTCGGTGCCGATCAGAGAAAGCGAAACCTGACCTGTAATGAGAACGAGCGGAATGCCGTCGATATTAGCGGTCGCAAGACCGGTAATCGTATTCGTCGCACCGGGGCCGGAAGTTACGAGACATACGCCCGGCTTTCCCGTCGAACGGGCGTAGCCGTCGGCCATGTGAATGGATCCCTGCTCATGGCGGCCGAGCACGAACGGAAACTTGGCGTCCGTAAGACAGTTGAAAATATCAAGAACCGCTCCCCCCGGATAACCGAAGAGAACATCAACACCGGCCTTCTCAAGGGACTCTACCAAAGCTCTCGCGCCGGTACGCATTTCATTTTTCTTCATAATGGGATATTATAGCAAATTTGAGAAAACTGCACAAACTACGACAACTTAAAAAACTCACTTGCCGCGTGAAAGAGCAAGACGTATGACCGACTCGACATCAGATACGGAGGGATTCGCCTGAATGACCTGTGTTACCATCCTGTTAGCGGTCTCTTCGTTGAATCCAAGGGCCGAAAGAGCGAGAATCGCATCGCGAAGCATCGGAGCTTTAACGTCGTCCTTCGAAGAGCGAGAAGTCGCGGCGAGCGCCTCGATGGCGTTGACCTTGTCTTTAAGTTCGACGCAGATCTTTTCAGCGGTCTTTTTGCCGACGCCTTTTATCGCGGAAATGCGTTTGGCGTTCCCGCTCGCGATCGCAAGAGACAACTCCCCGATGGAGGATCCAGACAGGATCGCAATTGCGATCTTGGGCCCGACTCCGCTCACCTGGGTCAGTTTAAGAAACATCTCGCGCTCAGGCGACGTCGCGAATCCGAAAAGCGTTTCGTCGTCTTCGCGAACGCAGTGCCACGCAAGAAGCTTAACCTCTTCACCCTCGCGGGGAAGTTTGTCAAATGTCGAAACCGGTATGAAAAGTTCATAGCCTACGCCGGCCGCCTCAACAATGACACGGTCGAAAGACTTTTCAGCCAATATACCTTTTACGTAGGCTATCATTCAGCGCCCGATGAATTTTATTCGAAAAAAATCGAATTGGTGCGTTTGCAGAGCTGAATCGGAACGCCCCAAGGGTCGCGGAGGATCGCCATGTGGAACTGGGGATTCTCGAGACTGAGCTGCTCTATCTTCGCGCCGGCCTCGACGAGTCTGTCGGCATCGCGCTTCACGTCCTCCGAAACGAACGCGACGTGAAGAGTCATCGAATTCATCTTTGCGTAATCGGGAGCTTCGGGCGTCTCGCCGGTACGGTATATCTCAAGACCCATAATTCCAGAATCATCGAGAATAAAAGCGCTACCGGGTTTCGAGCGACGGAAACCGAGATTATGACACCACCAGTCGATAAACTTATCCGGATCTGAAACGTCTAATGCGATATGTTCAAGCTTCATGTTGGCACCTTTCGAAAAAACAAGCGCGACGCGGTCTATAAAGACCTCGCCGCGCTGATTGCCTAATCAGGTTTAATTAACCTTCCGCGGCGAGCGCGGCGTCAACCTCGTCGGTCGTCTCCATGTTGTTGTAGACGTCCTGAACGTCCTCGAGATCCTCGAGCATATCGACGAACTTCTGAACGGCCTTGGCGGTAGCGACATCGCTGACCATCGCAGGCTGGTTCGGAACGAGACCGACGTTGGAGTTCTCTTCATCGACGACGATGCCCGCGCCCTTGACGGCTTCGAGAACGGCCGTGAAATCGTTAGGCTGGCACTTAACGGTGAAGCCGCCGTCTTCGGAGAGAACGTCTTCGGCGCCGGCTTCGAGCGCGACTTCCATAACCTTGTCTTCGGTGATGCCGTCGGCTGCGGGAATCATGATCTGACCCATACGGTCGAAGAGACGCGACGCGGCGCCCTGCTTGGCGAATTCAAGACCGTTCTTCTTAAAGACGTTGCCGACTTCGGCGGCGGCGCGATTCTTGTTGTCGGTAAGAACGTTGACGACGAAAGCGACGGCGCCCTTGATGCCCTCGTAGGAAGCGGGAACGAGAACCTCGGCCTCGATTTCACCCGTGCCCTTCTTGATGGCGCGCTCGATGTTGTCGTTAGGCATCTGTGCAGCCTTGGCCTTCGCGATAAGAGTACGAAGAGTGGGGTTGTTGGCGGGATCGCCGCCCTTCGCCTTTACGACGATGGTGATTTCTTTACCGAGTTTCGAGAAGATTTTACCTTTTCTCGCGTCCGCAGCGCCCTTCGCGCGCTTGATTGTCGCCCAGTGACTATGACCTGACATGTTGTAGACTCCGTTTCGCTTTTGTTGTTAAGTAATGAAATTAAGTGGCGTTATCAGACCTTGTGGCGGTACGTGATGCGGCCCTTGCCCAAATCGTAAGGTGAAATCTCGACGGTGACCTTGTCTCCGATCGCGATCTTAATGAAAAACTTGCGCATCTTTCCGGAGATGTGCGCCAAAACTTCATGCCCGTTTTCGAGCTGAACTTTATACATCGTAGCGGGGAGAACCTTGGTTACAACTCCCGTTACTTCGATCGCCTGATCTTCTTCTTTAGCCATTCGATTTACCTTAATTATGTAAATAATGTCACATAGTTTACCAAATTTAGCCCTGAAAGGCAACTACATCAGCATCATTTATCGGTACGTATAACGCGATAGAATCCGCTGTCGCCGACTTTTGGGGCCTTGATCGTAACAGTATCGCCGGAGGCGGGAGCTTCAAGCGCGGCTCCGGTCGAGTCGGCGGTGGAAGCGTCGCGGCCGCTCTGTACACGCATATAGCCTGGCAGATTCTCTACCGTCAGAACGACCTCGTCCCCTTCTATGCGCATCGCCTTGACGCGCGGCTGACGGGCGTCCTTTGGCGCGGCGGAATTAAGATTCGCTACCGCAGCCCCTTCGGCCTTCGATGAAAGATTCGAAAGCGAGATTTTGGCGGGAACGCGCCCGTAGCCGTTCACGAGTTTTACTTCGCCGTTCTCCGCTCCGCGCGGCGTTACGACGCCTGTCGCGGCAACAACGCGCGTGTCCATGACGAACACTTCGAACTTGCCGTAATTTACGGCCGCGGCACGGGAAATCTGGAACATAACCTTCGGACAGCGGCCGTCTTTCGCAAGCGGTGCGACAATCAGGATTTTATCTTTTTCGTCTAGCGCCTTGCCGTCGGCGGAAAAGCCCTCGAATACGCCGTCATTAGTCCAAACGAGCGCGTACACTTCGCAGTCAAGGACCGTAGAGCCGTCGGCGTATTTGTCCGGACCAACCGTTGAAAAAACAATCGCCGAGTCCTCTACGCTGTTTGCATAGAGACAGAGAAGCGAAACCGAAAACATTATCGAGAGTATCTTTTTCATAACTTTCATATATCACTTTTCTTTAGATTTCAATTCACGGATTCTACGGAGAGTCTCTTGGACTTCTTTAGACTTAGGCAGAATTTTCAGAGCTTTTAGGGCATTGGTTTCAGCCTCGTCATAACGGTCCATTCTAATTAAGACAACCGCGAGATTATTTAGTATCGCAGGCTCGTCCGGAGAGTTCTTTAAAGCGCGCTTCAAATACTCCTCGGCCTTATCGTGCCGGTGATTCATAAAATAATCCATGCCTAAAGCGAAATTGGCCGATACATCATTTTCATCCTGAAGTATGACCTTTTTGGCATAACTTCCGGCCATCTTGAAATCTGCACGCTTGAGACTTATATTAAGCCCTTCTCTCGGCGTTAAGGTAAGGGTCGTGTTTTTCTGAAGAATTTCATCACCTATGGCTTTTACTTTTTTATATTCAGGATTAGCCTCATCAAGACGCTCGGCCAGATTATTTTCTTTTTCAGCTAATGCGCCGTCTTTTGCGCGATTTGCTATATATGCCCGAATACCGCACATCCTGGACAGACGCCATTGGATGCGCGACAGAGCAGAACGAAGCTTCAGAGACTCAATATCCGAAATGTCGCATTCTTCCCGAAACGAGAGAATCTCATCGGCCAACGAATACGCGGCTTTTATACCATCTTCCGTATCGAAATCTTCCGGTGCGCCGCTCTTACCCAAAAAGCCTCCGCATTTGGGAAAATTCCTGTTGTTCATTCTCCAAAGCTCAAAGCCGACCTGTACGGCCAGATTTGAAATCATCGGTGAATCATTCAGCATCCATGTACGCAGCGCGTCCGCGGTCCCTGCGGTTAATTCACTGTTGTATTTATTCTCGACGTCAACTCGTCTGCGGATAACAGCCTCGTATTTGCCGTTACCGGACATTATAGAAAGCGTCTTTATATTCTTCCCTTCAACTGCCGCTCTAAGTTCGATCAAAGCGTCAAGGGAGCCGTCGGTAATGAGAACGGGCTTATCTGAACACTCGCGAACGACGTTGGCAACATACTCGTTGACGATCTCCTTCGCTCGACTCTCTACGCGATTGATTCGGCCGACAACCACGATCAGAACCACCGACGAGACAATAAGCGGCATAAACACGAACCTGAAAACACGTCCGGATATC
>JAGCJE010000038.1 GCA_017648225.1 Kiritimatiellia bacterium
GAGGCGCTGGCACAAATGGGGCGGAAAGACATCCTCCTATCCTAAGGCTGAAACGCTTCCTAAGACGCTCGATTGGGATTCGTGGGTCTCGTCCGCTCCGTACCACGATTTCTCGAAAGATCTCGCTTATGGAGAGTGGCGATGCTGGTATGATTATGGTATGGGTTGCATGGGCGACTGGGGAGCGCATATTTTAGATACGATCCACCGCTTTACGCTTGAGGGGGATTTGCCGACAGAGGTTGCGATTTCGAACTGTACAGGTTGGAATCCCTATGTCTTCCCGATTCAGGATACGCTCACGATGAAGTTCCCGAAGAAGGGTAGCCACGGCGACATTACGCTCGAGTGGTGGGAAGGTCTCAATAATCAGCCTAAGACGCCCAAAGGGTTTCGTTTCGACAGCAACAAGGGCCTTTTTCCCGCGAGTACGGCTAATGACGGGCTTATCGATCCGAAGCTTAAGCCGGGCAAGGAGATTTATCAGGCCGACGGCACAATCTGGCAGGGTCTTTCGCATTCGTCGACTTTAAAGTGCGTCGGGTTTTCGGGGGAACTTTCCGGATACGAGAAAGCTCGCAACGACCATTACAGGAATTTTCTTCTGGCCGCAAAGGGCGAAGAGGAGGCTAAAAGCCCGTTCAGCGTTTCCGCTCCCCTGTCGCAGATATTCTGCCTCGGCGTTGCGGCTCAGCGGCTCAATCGCGGATTTAAGTTCGATCCCGAGAAGGGCGAGGCCGTCGGAGATGAAGAGGTGAACAGACTTTTGGCCGGGCCTAAGCCGCGCAAAGGTTGGGAACAGTATTATAACTGAAATATTTCCTGTTCCTTTCTTGACAGACCGATATCGGTGTTTTATAAAACCGATAATTTTTGGTATAATATACGGCGATGGAAAATCTTGATATATCTACATTGGATCTCGGCTCGATAGACTTTACGCCCGACTGGGCGAAAAAGGACGCCGGGGTGGTCGTCGGCAAAACAAGTCCCGCGCAGGAGTTCGGCGAGAAAAAGCCGTACAATCCGAATCGTCAGCCTTCGGAGCGCAAGAGCTTTGACCGCAAGGGACCTCAGGACCGCAAGGGCTCGTTCAAGAAGCCTTTTGAGCGTCGTGCACCTTTTGCGCCGCGTCCGAAACCGCTTTCGGTCGATATTAAGATTCTTCCCGACCCGAAGGCTCTCGGCACGATTATCCGCAAGCTTCAGCAGGATTCCCATGCCTATAAGCTTAAAGACCTCGCTTACTTTTTCCTCGATAATCTCGCGAGCGTTCTTCTTAAGATTACGCCTAAGAAGGATGAGAACGGAGCGAGCGAGCCTTTGAAGTTCCATCAGTGCAAGATTTGCGGCTTCGCTTCAACCGACGAGGCGGATGTGATCGCTCACGCCGTTCAGTGCCATCTTGGCGAATATTACGAGTCCAAGGAGGTGGAGTGTGAGCCTCCGAAGGGTAATTTCAATTGTGTCGCCAAGTGCGGCCTTTCCGGAGTTCTTCTCGGGCCGCCCAATATCCACGAGTTTAACGCGACCGTACGCGAAATTCTCCGCTCGCGCTATCCCGGTATGAGCGAGGAGGAATACCGCTCTCATATTGAAATGGTTCGCGACAGCGACACGATCGAACAGTGGCGCAGCGGCGCGACGAAGAAGGTCGTGTTCACCGCGAAGAACGCCGGCGAGAATGTCCGTGAGCTCAATCGCGAGCAGGCCGAGGCCGAGTTTAAGCGCATGATTCTTCCTCAGCTTCTCGATATGCCGAAGAACCTCATGATTTCGGCCGAAGTCGCTCTCAAGAGCCCTGTGAAGCCGCTGCAGTGGGCAGTGAAGGACGCCGTTGAAATGGAGCGTCGTTCGCCCTACAACATGTGCTTCGCGTTGCGCGGCGCCTTCCATCACCGCAAGATGCACTTCTTCAGAGCCAACGACTCGCGCGGCCCCGAATTTGTGACCGGAGTTGAACTTAAAGAGTTTGATTCGGCCCACGCTATCGCAGAGCTCGCGAAGATCGCCGATTTTGTAGCTGCAAATCCGTGCATGACCAAGGCCGAAATCGTCGGAGACGAGGAGAGCGAAAAGCATTTGCAGTGGCTTGTCACGACCGGCCATATCGTAGCTTTCACGAACGGCGTCTATTCCGCCGTAGAGAAGTTCCCGAAGTACGGCCCGCAGTGGCGTAAGAAAAAGGTGAAGGTACAAGGCGAAGGTGAAGGCGAAGTGAAGACAGATGCCGCTTCCGTCGCCGAGGCTCCCGCCGCTGAACCTGTAGAGGTGCCTGCAGAAGAGTCTAAGGCTCCTGAAGTTTTAGTGAATAAAGAAGAAGAGAAAAAAGATGAAGCTCCCGCTCAGTTGGCTGAATGAATTTGTTAAAATCGACGACATCGATCCTAAAGAACTCGCCGAAAAACTGACTCGCGCCGGATTGCAGGTCGAGTCTATCGAGACTGTCGGACCTGAGGCTCTCAGCGATTTTTTCGTCGTCGGCGAAGTCCTCGAATCTGTCGCTCACCCCGATTCCGACCATCTTCACGTCTGTAAAATATCGGACGGGAATGAAGTGTTTCAGGTCGTATGCGGTGCGCCGAATATGCGTACAGGGATTAAGACCGCCTTTTCGAAGATCGGTGCGGTAATTCCCAACGGCGGTTTTAAAATCAAGAAGGGAAAGCTCCGCGGCGTCGAGTCGTTCGGCATGTGCTGCAGTTCCGCCGAACTGAATCTTCCCGGCGGAGATCACGACGGCATTATTGAGTTTCCGCCCGAGACGAAGACCGGCGCGTTTCTGCGCGACGTTCTTTCGATGGAGAAGCCCGAGACTGTTTTTGAAATCGAGGTTACCTGGAACCGTCCCGACGCGTTGAGCGTCTACGGCCTTGCCCGCGAATTCGCGGCTCTTCTTCATCGCGAGCTTAAAAAGCCCGCCGTCGATTTCATCGAGAGCGATACGCCCGTCGAGAGCGAGATTTCCGTCGTCGTCGAAGATGCCGTCAAGTGTCCGCGTTACACGGCCCGCGTCGTCACGTCTGTCGAGGACGGTCCTTCGCCCGAGATTATCGCCAAGCGTCTTGAGCTTTGCGGAGTGAGGTCGTTGGGTCTTGTCGTTGACGTCACCAATTATGTCCTTATGGAACTTGGCCAGCCGATACATGCTTTCGATTACACGAAGCTCGCAGGCCGCAAGATCGTCGTGAGAACCGCGAAGGACGGCGAGACTATGAAGACGCTCGACGGCGTTGAGCGCAAACTCGACCCTTCTATGCTTATGATCTGTGATGCTGAGCGTCCCAACGCCGTTGCCGGTATCATGGGTGGCGAGGAAAGCGAAGTCGCTTCCGGAACGAGGAGCGTTCTTCTCGAGTCGGCGCTTTTCGACTGCGCTTCGACGAAATTTACTGCGACGAAGCTTGGCCTTTCTTCGGAGTCGAGCTACCGTTACATCCGCGGAGTGGATAAGGATCTCGCGGATTTCGCGTCGCGCCGCGCCGCCCATCTTCTTCAGAAGTACGGCAAGGCCGTCATAGCAAAGGGTATCGTCGATGTTGATAATCGCCAGAAGCCTTTCAATAAGGATGTGACGCTCAATTTCGAGCGCGCGCGTAAGCTTATCGGAATTCCGGTCGGCAACGACGGAATGGTGTTTATTCTAAAGTCGCTTGGTCTTGAGCCGAGAACGACGGGGACGTTGTACGCTGGCATCGAGAGCGTCGATTTCGGTATCCCGAGCTGGCGTTACGATATGGAGCTCGAGGCCGATCTCGTCGAAGAGGTCGCCCGCGTATACGGACTCGACAATATTCCCGATGCGATGCCTTCGGCTCCTTCGATTTCGCCGCTTTCCGACGCTCCGTTCAAGGCGAAGAACCGTCTGCGCGATCTCTGCCTTTCACTTGGATTTACAGAGGCGATGCATTATTCGTTCCTTTCCGAGAGGGAGCTCGACGAGTTTGATACGCGCGCTAAGGATAAGCGACTTGTGATTCCCGATCCCGTCTCCGCTGAGTATGGTGTGATGCGCGATTCTCTTCTTCCCCAGATGACGCTTTCCCTCGGGCGCAACGCTTCGCGCCAGATCGAGAGCGCCATGCTTTTCGAAATTGGAAAGGTCTTCTCGAACGATGGCGGAGTTCCGTCGGAGAGCGAGAGGCTTTCTCTCGGCTTTTACGGTCCTGTAGGCCGCGAGGCTCTGCGTCGCCGCACCGGGGTAACCGAAGAGGAGTCCGTTCTCTGGCTCAAGGGCGCGGTGGAGACTCTTCTCAATAAGCTTCACGCCGGAAAGCTTGAATTTATCGCCGCCGATCATCCAGCGTTCGCCAAGGGAGCCGCGCTCGCCGTTAAGCTCAACGGCCGTGAAATCGGCGTGATGGGCGCTCTCTCTGCCAAGATGCGCCACCCGTTCCGTCTTACGACCCAGATGGCGCTTTGCGAACTTGAATTGAAGCCGCTTTTAAAGCGCGTCGACGCCGTCGGCAGAATTACGCCCGTCGCTCAGTTCCCGCTCGTTAAGCGTGATGTCGCGCTTGTCGCGGCGAACGAGGTTTCCAACGCCGATATCGAGTCGGTGATCAGGAAGAACGGCGGTAAGACTCTCACGAAGATAACGCTTTTCGACATCTTCAAATCGAAGGATATGAAGTCGGCCCGTTCGCTCGCGTACGCGCTTGAATTCCGTTCCAACGAGAAAACCCTGACTGACGCCGAGGTAGGTAAGACTTTCCAGCAGATAGTCGACGCCCTTAAGGCGACTAAAGGAATCGAAGTGAGAGAAAGTTGATTTGTTAAGAGCGTGGATCCTGTGTTGCACGCGGATTAAGCAGATATTTCTTCGACCGACATTTTAAGATGGGACTTCACGCCCTGAGTTGGAACGACGGGTTCCGGGGATTCTGCGCTACGGCAATGTGGGATCTTTTAATGAAAGAGGAATGATGATGAGAAAGATTTTTTTAGCGGCAGTTGCCGCCGTCGCGTGCCTGACGGGCCGTGCGAACGATAACGGCGGCATACCAAACACTTTCGGTAAGCCGACCCTTGATTCGCTCAAAGCGCTAAAGGCTACGGTCGGGAAGCCTTTTTCCGCTGGATACGTATTCGTCGACGGCCATTATCTCAATCCGCCCTATACGGTCCAGCGTTACGGTACGGTTATCCGCATCAACGGCGTTCAGGTCACGGGTGAGATCGTCCCGTGGAGCGAATTCGTCATGACCCAGAGCGGCGCAAAGGCGACCAAGAGCGAAAGCGCGCCCGCCGCAGAGCCGGTTTCGGCGCCGGCCGCCGCAGAGCCCGAGGAGCCTGCGGAGGAGCCCGAGGAGATCGGAGACGACGAGTCGTCGCTTGACGATCTTTTCGCGGACGAGCCCGTAGAGAAGAAAAAGAAGCCTGTCGCCAAAAAACGCCCCGTCCGCCGTCCGAAGCCCCAGCAGCCAGTCGTGACGACGAATTATTCGTTCGAGGGCGAGTTCAAGCATAACGCAAAGACGCTGGCTTACCTGAAAAGAATAAACAGCGAGCGTACCAGAATAGATGCGAACCTCAGAAAGGGTGGATATTACTTTTTCGGTTCGCGTTATAAAACGGTGTCTGGCAACGCCAGCATGTCGAAGTATGTTATTCCGAGACTTCCTCCTATAATGAAAGCCCAGACAGATCCCGACGGATTCGCGAATGCGATGCGTTCGTCGAGTTTGAGCTATCTTCCTGTCGCGTTGATGGAAGATCTCTTCCGCAACCGTATCGGATATATTATGCTCGAGCGTAGAATTAAGTCCGACAATGCCGCCAACGAGTGGATGAACGGATTGTAAATAAAGAGGGTCCAATCCGGATTACAGAGGTTTTATATGGTAGTAATCGATAAAGAAAACTGCAAAGGATGTTCCCGCTGCGTTGTCGCGTGTCCCAAGAAGTGTCTTGAGATAGGCGAAGAGCTTAACGCGATGGGTATCAAGGCCGTTAAGTACAAAGGCGAGGGGTGCATCAGCTGCGGGATTTGTTTTTACAACTGTCCCGAACCCTACGCGCTTAAAATTGAGAAATGAATCTTTTCGACACTCACGCGCATTTTACCGGCGGTGAAGAGGATATTTCACCTTTGCTCGCTCGAGCGCGTGAGGCGGGAGTTGTGCGTATTCTCGCGGTCGGCGGCAGCGAAGAGTTGAACAAGGGCGCCGATGACGCGTTTCGCCTGTCTAAGTCCTGCGGCTCGTCTTATCCTGAGGTGTTTAAGGCGGTAGGTCTCGACCGCGATCAGATCGGTCTTAATCCTTCTTCTCTTGACTTTACCGGCGCGAGCGCGGTGGGTGAAATCGGCCTTGATTATCATTATTCCGCGGAGACGCGCGAGGCTCAGATGGAACTTATGGCTCAACAGTTGGAGCTTTCTGAAAAGCTCGATCTTCCGGTCGTGATCCACACCCGCGAGGCCGACGAAGATACGCTTTCTCTTTTGCGCGAAATTCCCACCCGTGGAATCATTCATTCATTTACGGGCGAGCCGCAATTCTGTAAAAAACTTCTCGACCTCGGATATTACATTTCGCTTTCGGGAATAGTCACGTTCCGTGCAGCGGACAACGTCCGCGAAACCGCCAGGGTTATTCCTCTTGATAGACTTCTCATCGAGACCGACACGCCATATCTCGCGCCAGTTCCGAAGCGCGGTCAGCCCAACGAACCGGCCTTTGTTGCGCATACGGCGAGATTCCTTGCTGATTTTCTCGGAGTGGATTTTGAAGTCTTCATCTCTCAGACGACGTCCAACGCTCTTAACGTTCTTCGTTTGAGCAGTTAGGAAAATCCTGAAGACAGCTTGATTTTTCGGTGTCGCGCTTGAAGAAATGCGAAATGTGTGGTATAATATCTTCCGTTTTTTGCGCCAGGCTAGCACAATTGGCAGTGCATCTCATTTGTAATGAGAGGGTTGCGGGTTCGACTCCTGTGCCTGGCTCCATTTTTTTATTTGGAGATATCCAAGATGATTGAGACGGTTTCCTCTGAAAATGCGCCCAAGGCGCTCGGTCCCTACAGTCAGGCTCTTAAGGTCGGCGGTTTTGTATTCTGCTCTGGTCAGATTCCGATCAATCCAGCGACTAATTCCATTGACGCTGTAACCGTTGAAGATCAGACACGTCAGGTTATAACCAATTTGAAGAACGTTCTTGAAGCGGCCGGATCTTCTCTTTCCAATGTCGTTAAGACGACCGTGTTCATCAAGGACATGAATGACTTTGTCGCGCTTAACGGGGTCTACGCCGAGATGTTCGAAGAAACTCGTCCTGCGAGAAGCTGCGTCGAAGTGGCCCGCCTCCCCAAAGATGTAAAGGTTGAGATTGAATGCATAGCGGCGCTTTGAGTTAAGGGGGACAGTCCCCATTAACTCAGATCAGTTCCGCGAGAATTGAATCGCAGACTTCGAAGCCTCGTTCCGTTAACCGGTAAACGAGGTTTTCTTTTTCTAAAAGACCCTCTTCTACAAATCTGTCAAGTCTCTCTATCCAATGGGGACAGTCCCCCGCATCAAGTCCCCTTGCTGTCCTTAAACTGAATATTTTTCGTTCTTTAAAATCAAATTCTTCACTTACCGTCTCCACCTCGGGGGACTGTCCCCACCAGTTGCGTGTGCGCTTTAGTCCTATTCTGCCATGGGCTCCTGTCCCAAGACCGTAGTAATCTTCTCCGCTCCATGTCGCCATATTGTGACGGCATTCATATCCTGGCGCTGAATAATTTGATATTTCGTAACGGTTTAGGCCGATTTCGCTTAAAAAATGCGACATAAAAGACAACTCATCCATTATTTCCTCGTCGCTGTACATCTTGAGGGGGACTGTCCCCATTGGGGGCGGGGGGACTGTCCCAATTTGGGTGAGTTTAAAAAGGGCGCTCTTTTCTTCAAAGATGAGCGAGTAGGCCGAGCAATGTTTAAGGCCCCAGTCGGCAAGGCGCTGCAGGCGGGGGGACTGTCCCCATGAGTCGCCAGGGTAGCCGATGATGAAGTCTACGCCTGCGTTGTCGAAGTATTCTTTTATCAGACGGAACGCTCTTTCGGCTTCATTGAACGTATAGCCACGACGCATGTGTTTAAGAACGTCATCGTTAAGAGATTGTAGTCCCATCGAGATTCTGTTTACTCCGCCGTCTTTTAAAACATGAAGCGTTTCTTCCGTTACGTCAAGAGGGTGTAGTTCTACGGAAAACTCCGTATTTTTATCAATTAGCGGATTTAGAACCTTAAAAAGAGGCCTTAAGTCACAAATGGCCGGTGAGCCGCCGCCGAAGTAGACGGTAGAGAGGGGAGCGGAATGTTGGGATCCGTCCCCATTGGGGAATATCGGGGAGATTGAGCGGGTGAGGCTGTTTACGTATGCCTCACGGTCGGCGGGCGATACTCCCGCTTTTGAATAGAGCGCACAGTATGTGCACTTTCCTCTGCAGAAAGGAAAGTGCACATAGAGGTTTTTTACCGCTTCGCCCATTTTTTCAGAGCGTCAACCTTGTCGAGCTTCTCCCACGGGAATTTCGTGTTGCCGAAGTGGCCGTATGCGGCCGTGTCGACGTACTTCCAGCCCTTCGGATTTTTAAGTCCGAGTTCCTTGATGA
>JAGCJE010000230.1 GCA_017648225.1 Kiritimatiellia bacterium
ATTGAGGAGCGTGCCTACAATCTGCCTGAAAAGTTTGTTGCTCACGCCGAACCTGTTCAGGAAGTGGAACTTCTTCCCCAGGTCGACGGTTACATTAAGGAAATTAAATTCAAGGAAGGTGATATCGTAAAGGCGGGCGATATTCTCTACGTTCTCGACGCAGAGCGTTATGAGGCTATCGTGAACCAGAAGAAGGCCGATCTCGCTGCGGCCGAGGCTGAAGAGCGCAGGTGCGTCCGATACTGGCAGCGGATGCAGAAGGCCGACGCGAGAGGCGTGACAGAGCTCGAGCGCGACAATGCCGAGGCTGGTGCGGAATCCGCCAAGGCTGCCGTTATGCAGGCTAAGGCCGATCTTATCGTAGCCGAGTATGACTTGAAGAAGGCTAAAGTTGTCGCTCCGATTTCAGGTCAGATCGGTAAAACCGCCGCTCACGTCGGCGACTACGTATCTCCTGCGAAGGGCGCGCTTGCGCGCATTGTCCAGATCGATCCCATTCGTGTTTCCTTCCCGCTTACTGACCGCAAATATGTTGCATGGCGCATGGCTCAGCAGAAGGGCGTTGCTCCCGATTATCGCATGCGTCTTATCCTTCCCGACGGCAGCGAATACGATGGCCTCGGCGAATGGGCGTTCGACGATAATACGATGAGTAAGGAGACGGCGACCATCATTATGCGCCTTAAATTCCCCAATCCCGACAGAATGCTCGTGCCTAATACTTATGTTACGCTTTTGGTCGATCAGAAGACTCCGCCGAAGACGCCTTGCGTCCCCCAGCAGGCTGTTGTTGATCTTACAACGGGAGAGCGCGCCGTTTGGATTCTTAAGGATGGGAACACCGTTGAGCAGCGCGTTATCGTCGCGGGAGAGCCGAGCGAAGGATGGATCCCCGTCGAGAAGGGTGTAAAAGTCGGCGAGAAGGTCGTTATTTCCGGCGTTTCGAAACTCGCTCCTGGTATGCCGGTCGTTTTTGCCGAGCCTACGGGCAACGACGACCTCGATCCGAACTACAAGTCGCCTGTCAAAGATTGAGCTGCCGGTTGTCAGCGGTTAGTGATTAATGGTTAGCAGTTAGCGGTTAGCAGGCAGCTGTTAGCGGTTAGGAGTTAAGCAATGAAAATATCAATACGAAAATCGATCGATCAGATCAAGACGTTTTCGCGAACGTTTATCGAGCGTCCGCGATTTGCGATGGTTATTTCCATCGTGCTTACAATGGCCGGGTTGATGGCGTATTTCAATCTGCCCGTTTCGCAGTATCCGCGTCTGACGCCGCCGTCCATCTCCGTGTCTTACAGCTATCCCGGCGCGAGCGCCAAGGAGGTTATGAATACCGTCGCGATGCCTATCGAAGATCAGGTCAACGGCGTAGACGACATGCTCTACATGGTGGGCTCTAGTTCGGACGACGGCAGCTACGCGCTCAATGTTTCGTTCGAGGTCGAATCCGATCGCGATATGGACATGGTCAAAGTCCAAAACCGCGTCTCTCAGGCTGAGGCGAAACTCCCGACTGAAGTTAAGCAGCTAGGCGGACGTATTCGCGCGCAGTCCGAGGATATGCTCGGCTTTATGGCGCTTCGTTCTCCTTCGGGCAAGCTTTCGCGTCTTCAGATATCCGACTATATTTATGCTAACATTCAGCCTGTTCTGCTTCGTATTGACGGTGTCGGCGAGGCGACCGTTTACGGTCCGCGTCTTGCTATGCGAGTTTGGCTCGACCCCGACCGCATGGCTGCACAGGGGCTTAACTCTGAAGAGGTCATAGCCGCAGTTTCCAAACAGAATGTTCAGGCCTCGGTCGGTTCCGTCGGCGCTTCCCCGATGCCTAAAAACGCCGCGCACGTCTTTACGATCACGGCGAAGGGCCGTTTGATGAAGCCCGAGGAGTTCAATGAAATCGTAATCCGCCGCGACGAGAACGGCGGTATCGTAAGGCTTAAAGACATCGCCCGCACCGAAATCGGCGAAGAGAATTATATGTTCTCCGGTCAGTACAACGGCGAGAACGCCGTAATGATCGCGCTGCAGCAGAAGCCGGGCGCGAACGCCATTGAAACGATGGATGAAATTTACAAGACCTTTGAGAGACTCGAGAAAGATTTTCCCGACGGTCTTGAATGGGAAACCCCCTACGACGCCACCGAATACGTGCGCGTCTGCATCGAAGAGATTATTTTAACTCTTCTTATTACGTTCGGTCTCGTCGTTTTCGTATGCTACCTGTTCCTTCAGGACTGGCGCGCCACGCTGATACCGTGTCTGACGATTCCCGTTTCGCTTTGCTCGACGTTTATACTGATGGCCGTTCTCGGATATTCAGTCAATATTCTTACCCTGTTCGGACTTGTTCTTGCCATCGGCGTCGTCGTCGACGACTGTATCGTCGTCGTGGAGCGCGTCCAGTTCCTGATTGAAACGCGCCACCTCAATTCGAAGGAAGCGGCGATTCAGGCCATGAAGGATGTTACTGGCGCCGTTATCGCGACAACACTCGTGCTTCTCGGCATTTTCGTTCCCGTCGGCTTTATGAGCGGCATTACAGGCCGCATCTATCAGCAGTTCTCGGTTACGCTTTCCGCGGCCGTCTGCTTCTCCACCGTATGCGCTCTTACACTTGCGCCGGCCTTGTGTTCGCTTCTTCTTCGTGAAGCGCGTCCCTACAAGCACGGTCCGTTCGCGTGGTTCAACAAGGCTCTTGAAAAGTTCAAGAACTTCTTCGTTACGATGGCGAAGTGGCTCGCGAGCAGGATATTCCTGTCTCTCGTACTTCTTCTTCTGACGGTTCTTCTTACCTTGCAGTTCTTTTCTAAGACTGAAACGGCGTTTCTGCCGGAAGAAGATCAGAGCGTTCTTTTCTGCGCGATGGAAATGCCCGAGGGCACGGCTCGCGACAGATCTCGAGACGTCGCTTTAAGAGCTGTAAAACTTTTGAAGACACTCCCAGAAGTCAATTCCGTAATGACGATCACCGGCTGGGGTATGGTCGGCGGACGCGGCGAAAACCAGACGACTGTAATTGTCGATCTTCACCGTTGGAACAAGCGTACAGACCCCGACCAGCACGTATCAAAGGTCATTCCCAAGGTTCAGGCGATGCTGAACAGCCAAATCCCCGAGCCTACATGGAAAGTCTTTGCTCCTCCGGCGATTCCCGGCCTCGGTAACGCAAATGGTATTTCGTTCCACCTTCAGGACAAGAC
>JAGCJE010000231.1 GCA_017648225.1 Kiritimatiellia bacterium
AGTCAGGTTCCTTGACGACAGGCTTGGCGCTTTCGACGATCTTAACCTCAGGCTGATCGACAACGTCTATGGTGGCGGGCGGCGGGGGCGTCGTCTCAACGGGTTTAACGGGCTCCACGGGCTTGGCGGGTTCTACCACCGCTGTCGTTTGAGTTTTCGAACGCGGACTCTTATACTGGGGATCAAGACAACCTGAAACCGCCGCAACGGCAGCAAGCGAGAGAGCCAAACTGAGTTTATTCATTTTTATTTTCCTTCTTGTTGTACCCAAAACGCGAATTTTTCGCCGCGCTCGGAATAGTTTTTAAATTGATCGTAGCTCGCGGTCCCCGGCGATAACAGCAAAGTTTCGCCGACTTCCGCTTCATTAAACGCACTTTTAACGGCATTATCTAAAGTACCGCAGATTTCACAATCCACATCCCTAGACCACGCCTCAAAAAACGCGTTCGAGCATTCTCCTATAAGATACACTTTTTTAACCCGTTTCGTCAAGAGTTCTTTAATGATTTTTGGATTATCGCCCTTCGCTCTTCCGCCGGCGATAAGCCTTACGGGACCTTTTACCATCTCAATCGCCGCCGCCATCGCCGCGAGCGACGTCGCTTTAGAGTCGTCGATACATTTTACCCCTCGAAAAACGCCGATTTCGTTCATTCTGTGGGCAAGCGGCTCAAATTTCAAAAACGCCTCGCGGATCTCGCTGTCCTTAAGCCCTGCAGTCCGCAAAAGAGCAATGGCGCGGCATCCGTTCGACCGAAGAATCGGATTATCGAAATACGACCCTTCAAGAAGCGGCGCGTCATTCGCCTCATCGCATGTCTCGACGGCGATTTTAGCCATCGCCAAAAGCCGTCTTTTAAGCGCGTGGTAAAGTTCGACGGAGCCGTGACGGTCGAGATGATCCTCCTGATAATTTAAAACGGTCGCCGCTTCGAATGTTCCCGGCTTAAGCGACGTCGTCTCGAGCTGAAAGGAACTGACCTCGACGACTGCCCACTCGCAATCCTCGACATCGCATACGGCAAGTCCGTAATTGCCGCAGGCGACAGCCTTTCGCCCGGAAAGATTAAGAGCTTCGGCAACAAGCTTGACGACGCTCGACTTACCCTTCGAGCCTGTCACGGCGAGAAGCTTGACGCCTTGCGACAAAAGCTTCTCGATTCCGAGCTGGAGCTCGCTCTTGACTACGATAGCGGGACTTACGACAACGAGATCGTACCCTTCGGCGACATCTACCTCGTACCCTTTTTCTTTAAGGGTATTTTCGGCGGCCTTACCGCTTATTCCGTAGCCGAGAACGAGCGCTTTCAATTTTTAAGCGAAGAGCTTGGCGAGCTTTTCGAGCTGCGCGACCTTCTCTTTGTTGTCGGCAAGTTTCTTGCGAGCCTCGGCGACAACGGCCTCGGGAGCGTGAGCGACGAAGTTCTCGTTCGAGAGCTTCGCCTCGGACGCCTTGATGAAGCCGGCGAGCTTGGCGAGTTCCGCCGCGATGCGCTTCGATTCAGCGGCCTTATCGACGAGTCCGTCGAGACTGAGATAGACCGTACCGAATTTCGTAAGCTTCGACGGCATCGGAAGATCTGCACCAGCAGCAGTAAAGTCGATCGCCTCGGCGCGCATCGCCTTCTTAAGCGACTCGACTTCAAGCGCGGCGCGGTTATCATCGGTCGCAATCGTCGCCTTTACGAACACGGCGGGCGAAACCTTGTATTCCGCACGGAGCGCGCGAAGAGCGGTGATCGCCTCGCGCTTGGCGTTAACGAAATCATAAACCTCTTCGCTGAGTCCCCAAGCCGCCTTCTCCTCGTCGGAATAGCCCTTCGGGAATTCCGCGAGCATAATAGTCTCGCCATCCTTGAGATAGCCGAGCTGATGAGCGACCTCTTCGGTGATGAACGGCATATATGGATGAAGGAGCTTAAGCGCCTTAAAGAATAC
>JAGCJE010000001.1 GCA_017648225.1 Kiritimatiellia bacterium
CGCTCTCAATGGCACTGCGAATCACGCCCGCACTTCTAAAACAGACTGTGATCAACGATACTTTCATTTCCTGACCATCAAACCTTCATTGTCGATCTCAAACGAATAAAAGCGCGAATACTTCGATGGCTTGTTACGCTCAAGTTCCTTTTTGATCTTCCGCGCGTCCGCTTTAGACTTAGCGAGGATATACATAAATCCGCCGCCGCCCGCTCCTGTTAGAGTTACCGCATCGGTCCACTGGGCAATACGCTCAATTATCTCGTCGACGCGCTCGTTGGTGCTGCCCGGATCGAGAAGCTTCTTGTCGCGCCAGTAATTGTTGACCGATCGGGCAAACACCTTGAGGTCGCCCTTCTCAAGCGCCTTGGCACAATTATCGGCGTCGGCTTTAAGGCTCCTTACGAGAATTTTCGCGAAATCGTGAGGATTGGACTCGTAAAACGCCAGGACCTTTCTTAGGATATTGCGCGCCATACGCTTTTGGCCCGTAAAATAAAGCAACGAGCGCTCTGAGATTTCTTCCGCAACCGGCTTAGGAATCTCTACTTTTTTAACAGTAACATTCTGAACTTTCCCTGGCTTCGACGTAAGAAGTTTTACGCCGCCCAAAAGCCCGCCGTACTGATCCTGCCAACCGCCGCCAGTGCACATCTCGCGCTCCAGCTCGAGCGTGAGCGATGCGACTTCATCAGGATCGCTCCGCCCCAAAAGCGCCGCGATTGTCGCCGCGCCTAAAATGGAGCTCGTACCCATTCCACTGCCTTTAGGCAGATCGGCGGAAATGATAATATCTATGCCGCGTTCGCCGAACTTAAATCCTGTTACGGTCAAAGCCGATTTTACGAGAGCACACCAGTCATGCGGATCCGAATGATCGGCGATTTCGGCGGCAGACTTTAAAATTCTGCGCTTGCCGAGATCTTTAGAGACGACCTTCACGAATTTATCGCGACGAGGCTTTACAACGACTTCAATCGGGCGCTTACCGTCAAGCTTGACGGCTACATTGAGAACAGCCCCGCCCTCGACATTGCAAATCGGCGGCGTGTCGCTCCAGCCGCCTGCAAAATCAATGCGTACAGGCGCACTCACCGTTACGATGCCGTCGGTCTTCAGGTTTCGCATTTTAAGAAGCCTCGAATAATCGACCTTGGGCATCTTGTCCGCGAGCGCGTGCTTCTCCCATAGACCGTCCGTCTTAAAATTATCGTCGAGCTTATACTTAAGATCGTACCAATCGTTTTTACCGACAGGAATACAGGTAAAGCACTCGTTCTCGGCGAGAGAAAGTTTCTTAAATCTGCCGCGCGGAATGTTCGTAACGACATTGCCGCCTTTGAGCTCAAGCTCGCAGCCGACGCAGTCGACGTATGTTCCGCCGTCGCCGAGCTGCTCTAAAAGTTCACGCGATGAGCCGATATGAAAGAAAGTGCACGACTTTACCACATTGACCGAGAACGGCGCAAATCCCTCAAGAAGCATCTTGGGAAACTCCTCGTAAATGTCGCCGGCAATCGGAAGAGTCTTCATCTTCTCGGCAGTCGCCCAATCGATGAACATAATCCCTGTATCGATAAGATGGCGTCCCGTCTCTACTTTCGGCTTCTGGAGAAATCCGGAAACGTCCATAAGTCCCGTCTTCGAAGACGCTCCGGAGGCGGTCTTGTAAACGCCGTGACGTTGCGCCTGAAAGGGACCGTCAGGATAGGCGACTCCCGTAACGCCGGGACGCGAAAAATCTGTCGCTGCGTAATCGAAGTCGAGTAGAACATCCCCTGATGTGATCAGAACTCCACCCTTTTCAGGGAGCGGCAAGGACGACATCGTCTCGACGATATGCTCGAACATCGAGCGCCCGTCCTTCATCGGGACGAACGCCTTGCCCATCGCGGCGTATCCAGGCGTACGACGCGCGTCGCCGCCCGAATGACAGACGAGAACCTTGCCGGAAAGTTTAAGGCGCCTTAAAAGATTGACGGTCGCGCCGAGCGAGCCTACACGCTTTCCTCCGGGATCGGATATGACCTTAACCTCAGGACGATTCTTCGTCTGTGCGCGATAGCCGCGAGCCTGCGCCTCATTGGCAGCCGTTATAACTATATGGTCGAACATGATTGATAAGCCTCTATCCCAAGGAACGGTACTACCAAATACTCGTCACAGGGTTTGTAAATTATTTCCGTGCCGCATAGCACATTAATATTATATCATTTCCCGCTTTTTTATTAAAGTTCAAGAAACCTATACTCCGCTCAACAAGGCTTCCCACTCATCGAGAATCTTTTCTCTTGAGTAATTCGCGCTGCAGTATATGCGAGAGCTTTCCCCAAGATCGCGCCGAAAATCCCCATTCGACATCAGCCTGCGGAGCGCCAAAGCAAAATTGCGAGGGTCGGCAACTTCACCACACCCGACCCAATCATGTATCATTAACGTCGGCTTGGAAAACACGGCCGCGTCCACAATTACCATCCCAAAGCCTTCTGTCTTCGAGGGGAACGCGACAAAAGCGCACCTTCTGTACGGCTCCTCAAGATCTGCGTAACCCTTGAGAAAAATTTTATCGCGCAAAGCGTACGAATCAATTTTCTTTTTGAGCGCCGCTTCCTCTTTCGCCTTGCCCTTACCGTATATATGAACCTGCCAATCTGGAAATTCAGCGGTGACGGCCGCGAACGCGTCAACAAGAAGTGATTGATTCTTATCGGCGTTTATCGCTCCTGGACAAAGGATGACCTTTTCTTCGGATATCGTTGTTATTGCGCGTCCTTCAAAACTGCTCCAGTTTCCAATGGCCGTAATCTTGTCTCCTGAAACGCCGATCATTTTCTGCAGCGTCTCGACGTGCGCTTTGCGCAATACCTGAAACGCAGCAGCCTTTTTAAGTGCCGCTTTTATCGCGCGGTTGCGCCGCCACCTCTTAATCCAATGGCGAAACGGATAGTTCGGATCCGTGTGAAACTGCTGAATAATCGGCGGCAAGCCATCAACTTTCGCAAGATCAAGAATCTCGTTCGTTCCCGTAGAAATAACGACGTCATAATCGCCGTGCACCTTCTCCGCAAACTCGGACTTGTCGAAAAGTGTCACGATATGCCCG
>JAGCJE010000039.1 GCA_017648225.1 Kiritimatiellia bacterium
CTTTGAGATTCTTGCCCTTGTAACCCTCGAACTTCGCGACATACTTGAGAACGGCCTTCTCTCCGTTCTTGCGGATATCGGCAAGAACGGCGAAGGCTGCCGTTTCGGCCTCTTCGGGGAACGCAGGGCGTGCGTTGAATCTCTCTACACTCTTATCGCCTGTCTTGACGATTCTGATCATTTCTCAAAACTCCGTCATTTATCCTTTTCACCGAGAACGCACTTTACCTCGCACTCCGCGGCGAGCTCGTCGCCGACATAGCCCTTAAGCGCGAAAACACCGAGACGCGAACGGACGCGGACGTTTTCGACGACTGTCGTAAGCTTGTCGCCGGGCCTTACGGGGCGGCGGAAGCGCGCATTGTCGACGGCCGCAAGAAGGAACGAGGCCTCCTTGTCCTGGCCGCCGAGAGCGTTGCGCGCCACGAGCGCCGCACCGGACACCTGAGCCATCGCCTCTACGAGCACGACGCCTGGAACCACGGGAAAATCGGGGAAATGCCCCTTGAAGAACTCGTTTTTCTCCATCGTGAACGTATACTCGCCTATGGCGCCGGTTTCATCGGCGGAGATGAGATTGTCGACAAAGAGAAACGGGCTGCGGTGAGGCAGAAGCTCAATGCCGGGCTTGTTGTACGAGTTCTTGAACTGAGGGAATTCCATACCGTTTTTCCTTGAGGTTATCAGGCTTTCTTGAATACGAGAATACCGTTGTGGCCGCCGAAGCCGAGCGAGCTCGAAACGGCGACGCGGATGTCGCGCTCGACGCCCTTGTTGGGAGTGTAGTTCAGATCGAGCGGGGTCTCACCCTTCTCGACGTCGACTTCAAGGTCGGGATTCTCGTAATTGATCGTCGGGGGAACAAAGCCCTCGTGGATCGCGAGCGCCGTGATCGCGGCCTCGAGCGCGCCAGCCGCGCCGAGAAGATGGCCGTGCATCGACTTGGTCGAGGAAATGTTGATCTTCCTGGCGCCCTCTTCGCCGAAAACGCGCTTGAACGCCTTCGTCTCCATCTGATCGTTGAGGTGGGTCGACGTTCCGTGGGCGTTGATGTAATCGACAGTCGAAAGATCTTCGACGCCGGCGTCCTTAAGAGCGATCTCGAGAGCCTTAACCGCGCCGTCGCCAGACGGATCGGGAGCCGTGATGTGATAGGCGTCGGACGTGGCTCCGTAACCTGCGAGCTCGCAGTAGACGCGGGCGCCGCGGGCCTTCGCGTGCTCTTCGGACTCGAGAATGAGAATCGCGGCGCCTTCGCCCATCACGAAACCGTCGCGGTCGGAGTTAAACGGACGGCACGCCTTCTCGGGAGCATCGTTGAACTTCGTCGAAAGAGCGCGCATCTTCATGAATCCGCCGACAGCGAACTCGAGAATCGCAGCCTCGGTTCCGCCGGCGATGACGACATCGGCGCGACCAGCGCGGATCATGTCAAGCGCGAAGCCGAGCGCGTCGGTCGAGCTGGCGCAGGCGGTGGTGACGACCTGGGCGGGTCCCTTGGCGCCGAGGGCGATGGAAACGTTGCCCGCAGCCTCGTTGGAGATAAGTTCGGGAATAGCCAAAGGCGAGAGACGTTCGGGACCGCGGTCGAAAAGCGTCTTATAGCTCTCGCCCGTAACCTCAAGACCGCCTACGCCGTTGCCGATGAGCGTTCCCACACGCTCCATATCAGGCTTGGTCTCATCGGTATAGCCGGCGTCGCGCCAGGCTTCGACGGCCGCCGCGACGGCATACTGGGAAAAGAGCGCCATATGACGCGACGCCTTCTTGTCGATGAGGCCGCCGTCGATCGCATAGGCCTGAAAATCCTTTACTTCGCCCGCGACCTGGCTCGTGCAGCGCGAAGGATCGAACTTCGTGATCTTTCCGACCGCGGGAGTCCCCGCCTTGAGCGAAGCCCAGGCGGCGTCCTTGCCGTTGCCGTTGGCGCAGATCATTCCGATACCGGTAACCATTACTTTCTTCATCTTCAATTCCTCTCTTTTTAAATTCTTTTAGTTATCTTAAAGGTTCGGCCACGTGCAGAACGTGCCCGCGTAGGTAAGACCCGCGCCGAAGCCGACCATGACGATGTTCATTCCGTCCTTGAGCTCGCCCGCCTTGACGGCCTGATCGAGCGAAATCGGAATCGACGCCGCGCTCGTGTTGGCCGTAGTCTCGAGGTTGAGCCAGAACTTCTCGAGGGGGAGCTTCATTCTGCGGGCGACCGCCTCGATGATGCGGCCGTTGGCCTGATGGGCGAATACGCGGTCGATCTCCTCGGGAGTCGTTCCGAGCATCTTGCAGAGATCGCTCGAAACCTTCGCGAGAGTCTTTACCGCGAACACGAAAACGTCGTGGCCCTTGAGCGTAAGTTCGGGAAGGAACGGCTGAGGCTTCTCGGGC
>JAGCJE010000040.1 GCA_017648225.1 Kiritimatiellia bacterium
CTCGGCATAACGCGAAAAGCCGAAGCAGGGATCAACATTATCGCGTATACAAATCGCCAGTTCGTCTATCAAGGCGCTCGCGTCGCGCTTCGCCTCGAAAGGCGCCTGGCCTTGAAGAAACTCTATAAGCTCGTCGGCCTCTTCGCCGCCGTATTTTCTGAGCACGTCCAGAACGACCTTTATCGACAGATCGCGCTGATGAACATCGAATCCGTGATCCGAAAGAAATCCGGTAAGGTGCGCGGTCGCGGGATACGGACAGTTAGGCTGCAGAAGCGGCGGTGTTAAAAGAAGGAGGCGCTTAGACATGATTATTTTCCTTGAGACAAGCGCGCTATTTCGACTTCTTCATCGATGCGGCGAACGCGCCGTCGAAAAGAGAATCGAACGGCACGGATTCTCTCGCCTCGATAAATTCAAAGTCTCCATGACGAGCGAGGAAAGACTCCACCTGCAGAGCGTTCTCTTCGGGTTCGTTGGAACATGTCGAATATACGAGCGTACCGCCGGGAGCGACGAGGCGGGCGCATACGTCGAGAATCTGAGACTGAAGCTTTACGAGTTCACGCATCTTCTCTTCACTCCAATTCCACCGCGCATCGGGTCGCCTCCTTAAAACGCCCGTATTCGAGCACGGCGCATCGACAAGGACCTTATCATACAATCCGCCGGCGAGTTCGCTTATCACTTTCGCGGCAACTCCCGTGCGTTTCAAATTCTCTTCGAGCCTGCGCCTGCGCTTCGGATTAACCTCGCAAGCCGTAACCTCGGCTCCGCGCCAGGCAATCTGAATAGTCTTTCCTCCGGGAGCGGCGCATGCGTCGAGAATCCTCTCGCCCTTCTTGGGATCCAATAGTTCGACGGCATGATGCGTCGCCGGATCCTGGACGATAAACGCGCCTTCGGCGAACCCTTCGGCATCCTCGACTTTCGTTCCGCGCGGAAGTTTCATGAATTCTCCGTTGGAATAGGCGAGATAGGTCTCGGCGGGCTCATTGTGCCATTTAGCCAGTTTCGCGGCATCCTCTTCACCGAATCGCGCGATCCAGCGCTTAGCCAAAGCGCCAGGGAGACTTTCGCGCACCTCTAAAGAGCTTCGCTCGAGCATTGTCTCAAATTCGCCGCGCCGCCTTAAAAGATTGCGGAGGACCCCGTTGACGACTTTTGCGATATTAGGGTTTTCGCAGACTTTCGCCGCGTTCACGGTTTCATTTACCGCCGCATGATCGGGTATGGAAGGCATATAGAGAATCTGGGCGGCTCCGATGTACAAAAGCGCCTCCAGCTCGCCCTTGGGCCATTTGGACATAAGTTCGCCCAGAACCTTTCTCAAAGGTCTTAGGCGGCGTATTGCCGTATAAAGCATATCCTGGACTTCGCCGCGTTCAGGGCCGCGCGGCAGAAGATCGGACGGAAAGTCTTTCGTCGCGAGCCAACGCGCCATCGCGAAAGCCGCTGTTCTTCTGGAGTTTTTCATATTTCTCTTCCTTCAAAAAATTCAACGACCCGGTCGATGAGTTCATTAAGATCGACGACCGTATGAACGGAAGCGGGGATTGATTTGCGGAATATCGCTCCGTAATTCTTCGTAACAAGTCTCGGATCGGTAACGACCACGACTCCGCTGTCGCGCTTGGAACGGATAAGACGGCCGAAACCCTGACGGAATTTTATCACGGCTTCGGGAAGCGCGTAATCCCTGAAGGAGCTTCCGCCCTCCCTGTCGATCTTCTCGGCGCGCGCCTCGACGACTGGATCGCCGACCTGAGCGAATGGCAGCCGCGCGATTACGACGCATGAAAGCGCCTCGCCCGAAACGTCGACGCCCTCCCAGAAAGACTGCGAGCCGAAAAGCACCGTGCGTGAACCGTCGGGTGAATCTTTAAGCCTGCTCGTCATCGACTCGCGCGAAAGGCCTTCTCCCTGAACCAAAAGTTCAATCCCCTCGCGTGCAAAAATTTCGCGCGAAAAAGAGGCGACGGAATTCATCATCTCATAACTAGTGAAAAGTACGAGTGCGCGGCCTTTCGTCGCAGAAAAAAGATCTTTCAGCAAAAGAGCGAGCTTCTCGGAATAACCTGCGGGATCGGCCGACGGATCTGGGAGACAATCGGGCGCGAGTACGCGTGACTGCTTAAGATAATCGAATGGAGAAAGCGCCGTCAGCGCCCTAAACCGTTCCTTGCAGCCGAGACGGCGCGACATATACTTGAAATCGTTTCCGACGCGCAATGTCGCTGAAGTCAGAACGACTGAATCCTTAGTGTCGTAAAGAAGATTATGAAGATCGTCCGCGACCGAAAGCGGCGCGGCGACGAGCCTTACGGACGTCTTTCGCTTTTCGCGATGAATGCGCTCAATCCAATAGGCATGGGTCGACTCTTCGGCAGAAAGGATGAAATTGGCGTCGTTTGCGAACGCGACGAGACTCTCGGCGATGGCGTCGAACTGTACGGCAATATCTGAAAGCGTATTTACCTCGCCTTCGGGTACGGAACGCTCTAGAGTATCGCGAAGTTCATGGAGAGTCTTTACCGTATATGCAAGAGCGCTTTCGAGTTTAGTCTGAAGAGCAAAGAAAAGATACTCATCCCAATCGTCTTTCGAATATTCTCTGAACAAGCCGCGCACACAGTACATCCTGACGCCATCAAGCATCTTATATCGCAGGGTTTCGGCGTTTTTTATTGGCTTAAACAAGTGTGTCGACGCATCTATCACATCTTCAAGAGCGTTGAGAGACTGTACCGTAGCGCTTGAAATTTCGCCTGCGAGTCGGACTACGGCCGAAGCGGCGGACGCATCGCTTACAGCGCCGCGTTGAAGCTGACGCTCAAGCGAGGCGAGAGCGCCCGATGCGCTTGCGCGTTTACCGCGGCCTTTACGGATTAGACGGTTGAAAATCCGCGTCAGAGCCTCTATCGAAAACTCGCGGCTTAAGTAATCCGTCGCTATAGATTCGAGATTATGGGCCTCGTCGAGAACGAGCCGAGAATACGCGGGCAGAATCGTCCCCGCGCCGCTCGTCGCTTCAGCCAAAACGAGCGCGTGGTTGACGACTACGAGATGGGCCTTGGCCGCCGCCTTGCGCGCGCGGAAAACGAAACAGCGCGAATAATACGGGCAGCGTCTCGCGCTGCATTCTTCGCCGGGGCACGAGATAAGAGAGCGCGGAAGTCCGTCGTAAGTATCAAGATCGCCGTCTTTCGTCGTTTTAAGCCACTCGATAAACCGCGGCATTTCATCCTGCTCCTCCTTCGTCATCGTCCAATAGCCGGGCGCGAAGAAGTCTCCGAGCGCTCTTAAACAAAGATAATTGGAGCGTCCCTTTAAAAGCGCGGTCTTAAACTTTAACGCCTCGTCCCCCAACACGGAAACGGCGCGGGGAATGTCAGATGAAATAAGCTGACTTTGAAGATTGCGCGTCGCGGTCGAGACGATTACCGGCGTATCGTTCGTCCACGCCCAGAGAACCGACGGGATAAGATACGCCAGAGATTTTCCGACGCCCGTACCCGCCTCGATCATCAGATGCTCGCGCGCGTTGTACGCCTC
>JAGCJE010000232.1 GCA_017648225.1 Kiritimatiellia bacterium
CCGCCGATACCAAAGGCTCGGCATACTTCAGAGACAAGAATCGACAGAACCAGAAGCGGCGCGATGAACTTTACCATCACGATGTAGAAGTACTTGAATCCGACCGCCCCGCCGTGACGCTGACATTCGGCGAGTATGCGCTTGGGCGAAAGAACCCAACCGACAAAGTAGCATATAAGCGCGGCGACGATTGGCATAAGAACGGAATTCATCGAAAAATCGAAGAAATCCAAAGCCGGCATGCCGAACGGCTTGAACGCCTTCCACCGTCCGTATCCGAAGGCAGAAACGGAACCCAGGACAATCGCCCATGCCGTAATCGCGAAAGTCGACGTCCTGCGCTTAATTTTAAAGAAATCGCATATTGCCGCGACACACGCCTCCGTCATCGAAATTGAGCTTGTAAGCGCTGCAAAAAGAACAAGAACGAAAAAGAGTAATCCGATATAGGGCCCGACGGCTCCAAGCGACGAAAACACCTTGGGAAGAGTTTCAAACATCAGACCGGGACCCGCTTCAATCGCGACTTTACCGCCTTGACCCGACGACGCGGCGAAAATAACGACGACGGGAATGATGATGAAGCCCGAAAGCACCGCTACAAAGGTGTCGGCCGCGACGATACGGACCGACGCGCCGGGGATTGAGTTTTTGCGCTTCATGTAGCTTCCGTACGTTATCATAATACCCATTGCGAGCGAAAGCGAATAGAACATCTGCCCCATCGCGCCCAGGATAACTTTTCCGAAATTATCGCAGTTCGAAAAATCAGGAATTAAGTAATACTTTATGCCCGCGCCAGCACCGGGAAGAGTAACGACATATACGGCCAGACCCACTGCCATCAAAAAGAGTATCGGCATCATTATGAGATTTGATTTTTCAATGCCGTTTTTAACGCCGAGAAGAATCACGCCCGTCACGACGAGCGTAAAAATCACCATGCAGATAAAAGGATCCCATGGAGCTGAAATGAACGTCGAAAAGAATCCTTCCGGATTAGCGAGCGTGTCGGGCGAAACGAATGCGCATTTGACGTACGCGACAAAATACTTTATAACCCAACCGCCGATGACATTGTAATATGGAAGAATGACGAGAGGAACTATCGTCGCAAGAACGCCGAGAAAACCCCACTTCCTATATCCGAGCTTAGGGAAGACGGTCAACTGGCTTTGACGGGAATATCTGCCGAGCGCGATTTCGGTTATAAGAAGCGTAAAGCCAAGCGTGAGCGACAGAATAAGATATGCAGCGATAAAAACGCCGCCACCGTATTTCGCCGCAAGATACGGAAAGCGCCAGAGATTCCCCAGACCAATCGCCGAAGCGGCGGCCGCGAGGACAAACGCGAGCTGACCAGACCAAGAAGCGCGATTATTTTCTTTCATAACTGAACAGACAAATTAACGGATCTTCAAAAATAGAATCAGAAGAATAGGCATCACGACCAATTGGAGGAGGATGAATCGCATAAGCACCTGAGCGTTGCTCCAGCCGAGATTCTTCTTGCAGTGGTCGTGAAGAGGGAATCGGATTTTACGGATCGTCGCGTCCTCTCCGATATTCATACCGATCTTTTTTGCGATTCTCAAAAAAACGAGCTTCGCAAGTCCGCCACCGCCGTTGACGAGAACGATCGGAGAAAGCGCGAGAATCAGAAACGGATTGCCGGCGATGAGAACCGCCGTGGCGACGAGAATTCCGAGAAACCTGCTCCCCGCGTCGCCCATCAGGATTTTCGAAGGCTCAGCGTTGAACCATAGATACCCGCCGAAGGCCCCGGCGACGATCATAACCACGACCGCCCACGACGCGGACATGGGATTGCAGGGGATAAGAAGATAATCCGCGACTGGCTTGTAGCCTATGATGACGTAAAGCATCACGGCGAGCATCACAAGCGTAATGAGCGTAAGAGTTCCCGCCAGACCGTCCACGCCGTCTGAACAGTTCGTCGCGTTCATCGTGAACCACAGCAAAAACGCGGCTGACGGCACATACGCCCAGAACGGAACGAAGAAAATTTCCTTGGTAAACGGAAGCCAAATTCCCATCACCCCGCCTTCTGAATGGCCAACGAAGATAAACGCCGCTATAGCGATGGAAACGACGGCGTCCAAGAGCCCCTTCTTAAGCTCTCCCCACGGCACCTGGGAACGGTCGTCCAGAAAGCCGAAAAGCATCGCGAAATAAATCGCAAGGACGCTGAGCGAATCCCAAAGCGAAAGCGGCGCAAAAAGGACCATGACAGGCAACGCGACAAGCGTCACCACAAGTCCCGCGCCCGTCGGCTTTCCGGCGGATTTCATACCGTCCTTGCCGAGAATGGCCTTGCCGTGATCGCGCGGTAAGAGCTGCCAAAAGCGCGGCAACAAGAACAAAGTTAAAAACGCCGCGAGAAACGCACCTATTGAAATGAGAAATAAATGAGACTGGAAAAGACGGAACGGGCCCCACTTCTGCGTGAGACATTCTGAGAGGTAATATAGCATTTTTTACTTTTCTTTCACTGCCGTCGGAACGACGGATTGGGAACACTTTAAATTGCCCCGTATGGTATCATAATTCATCAATCAGAGCAAGACGATTTCTCCGCTGCTAGAGGAATATTTACCAAATTCCGCCTAAAAGAACATTGTCCATGATCAAAAAAAATTCGCCGCAGCGATAAAGCCGCGGCGAATTTTATCAGGGATTAACCTGCTACATTTACTTGCAGAGCGTATAGAGAACGCCGGCAACAACTGCAGAGCCGATAACGCCCGAAACGTTCGGTCCCATAGCCTGCATGAGAACAAAGTTCGTAGGATCGTTAGAAAGCGAAACCTTGTTGGCAACACGGGCAGCCATAGGAACGGCCGAGACGCCGGCCGCACCGACGAGCGGGTTGATCTTCTGCTTGGAGAAGAGGTTCATGAGCTTCGCCATCAAGACGCCCGCGGCAGTTCCGACGCAGAACGCAACGAGGCCGAGCGCAAGAATGCCGAGAGTCGTACCGGAGAGGAACTTCTCGCAGGCGAGCTTCGAGCCGACGGAAAGGCCGAGCATGATCGTTACGATGTTGATGAGCGCATTGGACATCGTATCGGAAATACGCGCAACGGAGGGACCAGCTTCCTTGGCGAGGTTGCCGAGCATCAAAGCACCGATAAGCGGAACGGCCGAAGGAAGAAGAATCGCGCAGAGAAGGAGCACCACGAGCGGGAAGCAGATCTTCTCAATCTTCTTAACCTCACGAAGAGCGGGCATCTTGATAAGACGCTCGTTCTTGGTTGTAAGAGCGTTCATGATCGGGGGCTGAATGATCGGAACGAGAGCCATGTACGAATAGGCCGCGACCGCGATAGCGCCCAAGAGGTCGGGGGCGAGACGCGAGGTGAGCCAAATCGCCGTAGGACCGTCAGCACCACCGATAATACCGATGGACGCGGCAGCCTTAACAGGATCAACATTACCGAAGAAGCCAGGAATCCAAGACGCGAGGCCGAGAGCGCCGAAGAGCGCGAAGAAGATACCGAACTGAGCAGCACCACCCAAAAGCGACATCTTGGGGTTAGCAATAAGGGGACCAAAGTCCGTCATCGCGCCTACGCCCATAAAGATCATGATTGGGAATACGCCAGTATCAATACCGAGGGTAAAGAAGTAATGGAGGAAGCCACCAGGTTCAATAATACCACCCGTCATTACAGGAACACCGCTCTCAAGGAATGCGATCGTACCCGAATGCATCATCGCGGGAGCCGTAACGCCTGCGAGCGGGCAGTTGGCGAGAAGTCCACCAAAGCCAATGGGCAAAAGGAGGAGCGGCTCAAAGCCCTTGACGATAGCGAGGTAGAGCATCAAAAGGCAGATCGGAATCATGATGAGCTGACCGATACCATAGGGCATGCCGAAAAGCATCGTGACAGCATGTCCCTCGTGGAAGGCTCCCTTCTCATCGAAGTAGCCACCGTGCCACTTACCTTCCTTGTCGTAGTAACCGTTGCGGTTAGCTCTCTCGCCTTTCTTCAAATCGGGACGATCGGCTTCAGCGAAGTCACCTGTAATGTAAGCAGGCGCCGTTTTAGCCATAAAGCCCGAAACACCCGTATCGGCAGAGAGATTTTTAACCTTATCAAGCGTATTCTGCCAAGGAGCCTTAGCATCACACTTAGTTTCACACTCAGAACCGCACTTGGCCTCGCACTGAGAGCCACAGTCAGCGTCACATGAAGCA
>JAGCJE010000233.1 GCA_017648225.1 Kiritimatiellia bacterium
AAGAGCTCAGGATTGTTTGCGATAATGGCATCCACTGATTGTCCATTACGCACAGAAGGCGAGAGAATCTTATCCATTTTGGCGATAGTCTCAGCGTCAGGATGAACGCCTGTTCGGCTGTTTACGAGTGTCCCTCGATAGTTTACCTGTGCGCCCGAGGCAATGTAATAGCGTTTTCTCATCGGGCAGTTATGTTCTTTTTCGCACCCATTGCACACGTACGGAGCGCGGTTGAGGCGTTCGCATACTGCTTCTCGGAAGTCGGGGCATAGCTCAAAACATCCCTTGATGTTCTTTCTAAGGCCCCTGTCGCTTGCGCTGCTGAAATGTTTCAGGCGGCATTCGTCGAAGTGTGCGCAAATCCTGTTCGAGCAGGCATAATGCTTTTCGCTTTCGATGCGCCTGTTGAGTAGTTCGCGTGAAATGGTCGATTGCGACCTTCCGAGCGCTTTGGCTATTTCGGTTATGTTTCGCCCGCATCCAAGCATAAACTCAATGCGGTTTCTTTCATCGTTGCCCATGTGTTTCATGGAGTATTTCCTTTTGTTGTATCCCGTCACCATCCATCGGCACCTACCGAGTGGATTCGTTCGGTAAGGGATACGATACCGATTCTGCAATCAAAAAGGAAGGGTATCGGAGTTGTCCAGAAGTAAACGCGGGTTTCCTTCCTAGGAAGGAATAGAAGGAAAAGACACCACTATCAATACTACCCAATAAACTTAGGAAGTAAATGCAAGTGAAACTTGCATTTACTTCTGGAGATGACACTAAAATAAAATACGATTGGCGGGACAAAGTATAGTGAATTGTGATATAATATAAGAAGTTTTTTTTAATTCTAAGGAACAACATATAATGAACGACGACTTCATGGTGTTTTCTGGCACGGCAAATCCCGCTCTCGCGGAGAAGGTTGCCGCCTATCTCGGTAAGCCCCTCAATAAAATCGACATCAAGCATTTTCCTGACGGCGAAACGTTCTGTCAGATTATTGACCCTGTTCGTGGTAAGGACGTTTTCGTAATCCAGTCCGGATCGCCTTCGCCGAACGAGGCTTACATGGAGCTTTTCGTCATTATGGATGCGCTTAAGCGCGGCAGCGCGGCCCGCATCACTGCTGTTCTCCCTTACTACGGCTACGCCCGTCAGGATCGCAAGGATCAGCCCCGTGTTCCGATTACGGCCCGTTTGATCGCGAATCTTCTTCAGACCGCCGGGGCGGACCGCGTTATTACGATGGATCTTCATGCCAATCAGATCCAGGGCTTCTTCGATATTCCTCTCGACCACCTCAAGGCCGAACCTGTAATTTTGAAGTATATCCGCGATCAGCACTGGGCTAAGCCTGTCGTCGTTTCTCCCGATACGGGCGGTGCGAAGACGGCCTACGGCTACAGCCGCAAGATCGGTTGCGGTCTCGCCATCGTCGCTAAGCAGCGCACGGGTGACTCTACCGTTGATGCGTTCAGCGTTGTCGGCGACGTCAAGGACTGTGATGTCATCATGGTTGACGATATGACCGCTACGGGCGGAACTCTTTCTGCCGCAGCCAAGATGTGCCGCGATTACGGCGCGAAGTCCGTGCATGCGTTCGTTTCCCACTTCCCGCTTACGGCGAAGGGATTGGAGCGCCTTATGCACGAGACCCAGCTCGATGAGCTCGTAGTGACCGATTCGATTCCTCTTCGCGAGGGCTTCGATCCCGCTGCGCTGCCGTTTAAACTGACTACGCTTTCGGTCGCTCCTTTGATCGGCGAGGCCATTAAGCGTACTCACAACAACGAGTCGATCAACGATTTATTCAATCACGAATAAGTGAAAGTAATCGTAGGATTAGGCAACCCGGGTGCGCAGTATGCAAATACTCCGCACTCGGTTGGTTTTGAGGTGGTTGATGCGATCGCCGCGGAGCTCGGGCTCGAGTGGGAGAC
>JAGCJE010000234.1 GCA_017648225.1 Kiritimatiellia bacterium
ATCTGGCTTAAAAGAGCCCGTCTTTCTGACGAACTTCGCCTTAGCCTCATTAAGCGACGCGAAAAGTCCGGCAGCGACCGCCGCCATCATTGCGCAGCCGATTGTCCCCGCGTCTTCAGTTTCAAGAGTATCGAACTCTAATCCTAGAACATCGGCTTTAATCTGCATCCAAAGCTTAGATTTAGCGCCACCGCCAGTAGCGACAAGACGCGTAAGCTCTACGCCAGAGGACGCGAGACGCTCCTGATTTAGGCGCATTTCATACGCAACCGCCTCCATGCACGCGAGATAAATGTCGCGAGCCGTCGTCGCCAGCGTAAGCCCCACTATCGCACCGCGCGAACCCGAATCCATATACGGAGTCGCAGCTCCCGCCAAATGCGGCAGAACGAGTAGTCCCGTCGGGCCATCGTATTCGCCAGATTGCAATTCCGCATGGTCTCTGCCGGCGCAAATTGATTCCTTGCACCATCTTAACAGTTCACCACCCGTATACGAATAGGCGTACGAAACATAATTGCCGAAATAAGGAACTACGCAGTAATTATCTTCCTGAAACTTAACGGTTTCCGGCGGCTTCGCGAAAACAGGTGTAATACACTCTACCGTTCCTGCGCCCTCTGCCGCGGTACCGCTCTCGAACGCGCCCGCGCCGACAGCGCATGCGACCTGGTCGTGACCGGCGGCAACAATCTTCATGCCGTCTTTATCTACGCCTGCGACAGCGCCCGTCGGCACTACTTGCGAAAAAAGCGATACATCTAGACCCGCCGCCGAAAGAATCTCTTCGCTCCAACAGAGATTGCGAATATCGAACGCGGCGGTTCGCGCGGCGAGCGAATAATCAATGACGGGTTTACCAGTTAAAAGATAAATCACATAGTCTTCAACGAGCATTACACGCTTGACTCGAGAAAACATCTCGCTCTCGCGAGACTTTAAATACATGAGCTTAGGAAACGAATACGATTCGCTCGGCTTGACGCCTGAAATCTGAACCGCCCTTTCGGCCCCGAAGCGCGCGACGAATTCACGGCATTCCTCCGCACCGCGCGCGTCGGTACAAAGAAGGATCGGCCTTAACGGTTCGCCCGCCTCGTCGACGAGAACGAACGCCTCGCCGAAGCTCGTCACCCCCATCGCGTCGATTTTACCGAAACGCGCCTTGGCTGCCGCCACGCACTCCAAAACGCTTTTGGCGAGCGCGACTGCGTCGACCTCCTGCGCATCGACGGCGCGCGTGACCGGATAATCGCGATATTCACGGCCGAGGTTTTCGCCCTCGGCCGTGAATACGGTCACTTTGCAGCCGGTCGTGCCGACATCAAGTCCCGCTATGAGTTTCATGCGTCGATATCCACCCAATCGTAACCGAGGTAAGTCGTGAAGGCTTCCTGAAGCACGGCCTTCATGTGGCCCATACCAACGGACGTATGATGCTTAAAGCCACCACGGGCGAGCTTGACGAGCTTATTCTGGAGATTGGGAATCTTCGCGACGCCACCGCAGCCGAAGAAGCCGTTCTCGATCTTATCCTTCGTGAACTCACCTTCAGACGCGTAGATAACGAGCTTACCGTCAACCGTCTGGCAGTTGGAGTAGGTCATCTTAAACGCTTTGATACGGCCTTCGTTCGAACCCCAGCCAGAACCGGGATCGCACTTCTCGAACATCTTGTGAGCCGTGACTGTTCCCTTACCGGCCATGAGCGTCTGAGCGACGGGACCGCAGTGGAAGAGGATGACCTTGTTGGGATCATCACCGTAGTTATTGTTCCAGTCAAGAACGGCTGTAGGCTTACCCGAAGCGAGAAGCATAGCGCGCATCGTGATTGCAGAGCAGAGGTCGATTTCGCACGAGGCTGCGATGCCGCGGTCGTTGAGTTCCGAAAGAAGCACGCACGGGCAAACACGGAGAATCGTCTCCATCTCGTTCCAGCATCTGAGCGAAATGGCGTCGAGATGATACTCTTCAATATAATCGTCGATCGTGCAGGAAATCTTAGCTAAAACTTCCATGCGGTCCTGAGGAACCTTCGAGCAGTTGGTATACTTTTTAAGGCGATCGATCTTGGCCTTAACCGCCGCGTCGACCTTGCGGTTCTGAACCTTGTAGACGAGTTCAGAGAGGTCGAAGGATTCAACCGTAATATCGTACTTCTGAAGAGCGATTTCGTCAAAGCGCGTCGTCTTGAACGCAGTCGTTCTCGCGCCGATGCAGCCGATGGAGAAGCGCTTCATACCGCCGACAACGCGGCAGATCGCTGCGAAATCGTCGAGGTTCGCCTTAAACTCCTTAGTAAGCGGATGAACAACGTGAGGCGTCATTACGGTAAAGGGAATCTTGCACTGGGTAAAGACGTCTGTAACGGAGAACTTACCGCAATAAGCATCGCGGCGGTGAGCGAAGTCCATCTTACCGATTTCGTCGGGATAAGCCTGGAAGAGAATCGGAACTCCAGCGTCGCGAAGAGCCTCGAACGCGCCGTTCTCATCGGCAAAAATGGGCATCGAGAAAATGACGCCGTCGAATTCACCCTTGTGCTCTGCGAGCCACTTGGCATAAAGACGGCCCTCGTCGCGCGTCTCGACGCCGCCGAAGCGCGTCGCCTTCTCATCCATCATAATATAATCGTAACCGGCCTTAGTAACGGCCTTGACGATATCTTTGCGGGCATCGAGAATAAGCTCGCCCGGCATAAAGCCGCGATTACAGAAACAAAGTGCGAATGTTGTCTTTTTCATTTTCTCTCCTTTGTGTTTAGTATATATAGATTGGTAAATTACTTTATATTTTCAGCCTTGAGCGTAAGCGAGATTGTAACGCTCTTACCGGGCTTTAAAACTGAATATTTAAGTTTATCGTCGAGCCAGCTCGTGCAAGGCTCAAGACCGATCACATAATCTCCGCTCGCCCGACTCTTCCACTGAACGAACTTTTTAAGCGAACTCTTGACCGTGAACCTTTTGCCGAGCTTTTTATTTACGAGCGACATAACTCCATCTTTGGTCTCATGGAAGTAGCACGTCTCCTCGAGATTATCTTCAGGCGCTTCAACTGAAAGCATTTTCTTTTTCTCATGCTCGGCCCATGGCGTACGCGCAATTGACTTTACGAACTTACCTTCAATCTTCGCGCCTTCATCAACAAAAGGATAACCGATGTTGACATGATAGAGAAGACAATATTTCTCATCGCGGAAAGCGCGGTTCTCGATCTTGTCGGTAATCCTGATTTCGTCGGAACCGGCGGCGGTTTCAATGGTGCGCGTCACGACGAGATTCTGACCGAACAGCGCGGTATCGCGGATTTCACCGACTATTTTTACACCCTTCTCATCAGCTTCAAGCGACTTGATCTCAGCGGGTATTGTATGGATATTGCCGTGAAGACGATGCCCCTCGACACCGCCAATGGCATCTAAGCCGCATGTATAAAGCATGCCGCACGGAAAATCTCTCAAGAAATCGTCCGCAGCCGTATAAAGCCCGTTCTTCGAAACGAACGACGCGTTGACGCCTTCATGCCAGAGCCTGAAAATATCGAGCGCGTTCGATTCCGAAAGAATAAAATTGAGTTTTCCGTTAGCGACGATGATCTGTCGCGCGCCGTTGCCGCGCCCATCGACGATCTGAACGCGCTGAGCTGAGCACACTTGCTCTGGACTTCCGATTTTTCTTATCATCTGACAGTTCCTGAATGAAATTTTTATGGATGAAGATACTTAAGTTTAACGCCTTATAAATAGTTGTCCATCAATTGTAATTGCATTTTATTAATTATAAACATCTTTTACTATGAATATAGTATCATAAAGCAAAAATTCCTGTCAAGAATTCTGAAATTTCACCGGACATTCTTGAAAACAGAAAATATTCCAGTAGATGCTCATATTTTGATATAATCTCAACGAGTGAACAATCCCTCTCCCATAGAACTGAGCGTGATAATCCCATGCTGGAACGTAGCACCGTGGCTGCCGCGGTGTCTGGAGGATGTTTTCGCTGCGCTTCCGGCCCGCTCCGAAGTCATCGCCGTCGACGACGGATCACAAGACGAGACGCTCGAAATTCTGGAGAACTTCGCGGCGAGGCACAAGGAGCTTAAAAATTTCTCCCAGCAGAATTTCGGCGTTTCGGCGGCGCGTAACCGAGCTTTGGACGCAGCCTGCGGTGAATTCATATTTTTCGTCGATCCCGACGACAGCGTCGAGCCTGGTTTTTTCACCGAAATGCTGGAACGCATGAAATCAAAAAACGCCGATTACTGCATCTGCGCGTTCAAAACGCTTCACGCCGACGGATCGGTAAAGGAGGAGAAACTGAAAGGCGTCTACGAATTCTCCTCGAGCGACGCCGTTGCCGCCGGCTATATCTCCCGGATAATCGGATATTCTTTCGACAGCGTAAAACGGTTTTATTCCGGCGAGCCGCTGTTCGCCCGCCGCGAAATGGCTTCTGTATGGAGGGCATGCTTTAAGCGCTCAATCATAGAAAACGCGCATATAAAATTCGACGAGACGATTTCTCTTTATGAGGACGCGATATTCAATGCTGAATATCTGCTCTCGGCGCAGTCTATGACGTGCATCGATAAACCGCTCTATCGCGTAACCGAGCGCGATTCCGGCGCTATGAGAACGATACCGCGCAATGCGCTTAAACTTGCGCGCAACAAACTGCGGCTCCTGTCCGCCCGGAGGCGCCTGGACGCGATCTCCGGCGGGAAAATCTGGAAAATGTGCGAAGGCTCCGTCGTGTTTTCCGTATTGGAGATTTTCTCTCTGATGGCGCGTTTTAAATTGCGCTGGTGCGACGGCAGGGCGATTTTGCGGGAATATTTAAACAGCGCCGAAACAAGAAGCGCCCTTCACGATTTCCCCCTCTCAGCGAAGAGACCCGTTCTCGCCGCTGCCGTACTCGCACTGCGTCTATTCTACCCCCGCGCGATTAAGAAGCGAAAGTGATTTCAGACTTCTCTCTCGTTCCAGCCGAGCTTGCGTGAAAGAACCTTGTAGGGATCATACCCCTCAAGCTCGACGAAATTCGCGGCTTTGGCGTATTTCACGATCTCTAGCGATTCGTCCCCGCCGAGTTTAAAGACGCTCTCGCCGTCGGCGTAGACTCCGATGTGTTCCGCGACACCGTTGACGCGGCGACGCGAAGTTATCGTGAGGCTTACGTCGTCGTTGAGAACGATCGGCCTTACGCCGAGCGCGTGGGGATTAATCGGCGTCACCGCGAATACGGGAGAGTCCGCAAGGAGCACCGGCCCTCCCGCCGCGAGCGAATACGCGGTCGATCCGGTAGGAGTCGCCACGACGAGACCGTCTGCCATGTAGCGCGTGGCGGCGCGGCCGTTGACCTCGGTCTCGAGAATCGCAGCGTGGCCCGACATTTCACGCGTGATGAC
>JAGCJE010000235.1 GCA_017648225.1 Kiritimatiellia bacterium
CCGCAAAATCGATGTCGACCCGGCTTTTTCGCCGAAAATCCGCGGCGTATCCGACGCGGATTTAGCGAGCACCAGCGTAGAATCGACTCCGGCTCGAAGGCCTTGCGTGCATCAATTCAAAAAAAGTGGGATAAGGGTGTAGGAATACCCATATTGAGTATAACGGAATTATTTGATACAATATTAACTCAAGGTCGGACCCGTAGCTCAGTCGGTCAGAGCAGGTGACTCATAATCTCCGGGTCGTGGGTTCAAGTCCCGCCGGGTCCACCAATCCATAAAAAAATCCTACCGCGTCTTGGCGATAGGATTTTTTTGTTGTAACCACCTCGATGCCATTCACTGTACCAGGACCTGACGCTGCTCGTAATGGCCAGGCTGCCAGACTCTTACCACTGTGCCGTTAGCTTGGACCTGATCGACGTAACGACCTTCCACCCAAACGTTCTGAGTCGTGTACACCGGCGTCGTAACGACAGGCGTAGTGACGACAGGCGTAGTAACGACCGTTGGCGTGGTGACGACCGTCGTGACGGGAGTTGTAACAACCCTATCGGCGATTACGCCGCCGACGATACCGCCCACGAAGCCAGGCCAGAAATTCCTGCCGCCGCGACCCCAGGCACTGCCGTGACAATGGCGATGCACGGGACGAGAAACATGATGATGGCGGACGACACGGCTATGACCGCGAGCCGGCCCGCGATGCCCCCTTGCGAATGTCGTTCCTGCGCAAAGCGCAACTACGACACAAACTGCTGCGATTTTAATCATTTTATTCATGTTACACCTTCTCTTTCTCCGCATTTGGCGGTTACAGTTAGGTAGGTAAATCACCTTGTGAAATCTGACAAAAAAAATTCATTTAATCTAAAATTCCTTTGGAGGGGGCCTCTTTATCATCCCACCAGGAGCCTTTAGACGATGAAATGCGCGCGATCGGCTTTGTCGTAAGCTGCTTACCCTTTGTACCTGCGGCGCGCACGGCGACGACATCCTGATCCTCAAGATTCTTCGTCTCGGGATTGACGCGCTTAACCTGCTCTTTGGGGAGAAAATACTGCTGATGTATCTTCTGATTCTTAGCGGGCTTAAACTTCACGTAAATCGTATCTGGACAGCCTTCCTGGAAGAAAAGAATCTTCGATTTAGGCTTCTCCGGCGCGAGACGATAATCCTTATTGCGGATAAGCCCGCCGAACCTGAAGCGCTTTATGTAGCTGAAACCGTAACCGCCCTCCTCGTAGACTACGGTAAACTCGCGTTCCTCGCGGTCCTTCTCCTGGTTGTAGCGGATTACGGCGAGCAGATTCTTATCTACGAAAATCTTATCTTCTGGCTGCGTTTTCTTAAAGCGGCCGTCTTTCCATACGAAAATAAGCTCATCGAGCGAGGAGCACTTAAAAAGTTCGTCTCCGTTACGAAGACCCGAGCCGACGAAATTATTCTCCTTATCCCACTTAATCGTAAGCTCGCTCGCGGTTATCGCGCGGACATCGACCTCCTTGAACGCGCCCGACTCTATCTTCGAGCAGCGCGGGTATTTCTTAGCATACTCCTTTATAAGGCCCTTCAGATACTTGACAACGAACGAACGCAGATGCTCGATATTGTCGCGAACCTGAGCCTCTTCCTTCTCGATACCTTCGATCTCTTCGCGGTTCTTGTCGATATCAAACTGCGAAATGCGGCGGATCGGGATTTTAAGGAGTCTGTCGATATCCTCGTCGACGATCCCGCGGCGCAATTCCTTTAAGAACGGCTCAAAACCCGTAATAATCGCCTTCTTAACGCCTTCCATCGTCTTCTCTGTCTCAATGCGCTTATAAATGCGCTCCTCGATGAATATCCTGTCGAGCGTACGCGCATGATAAAGATCGTCAAGCTCGCCGAGGCGGATCTCCTGTTCACGCTTCGTAAGCTCCATAAGGCGCTCGACGTTCTTGCGGACGATTTCGCTTATCGTCATCAGTTTCGGACGGCCTGCATCGAGAACTATCGGCCGTGACGAAAGCGACTTTTCGCAATTCGTAAACGCGTAAAGGGCGACAATCGCCTTCTCCTGGCTCTCTCCCGTCTGAAGCTCAAGCTCTATTTTAACGGTATCGTTAGTCAGATCATGGAGTTTGCGAACGGGGACTTTTTTCTTCTTGATCGCCTCTTCAATCGACTCGGCGAGCGAGTCGGTCGTCTCGCCCCACGGAAGCTCTGTAATGATAAGTTTATTCTTATCTTCCTTCTCGATCTTCGCGCGGACCTTAATCTTTCCCAGACCGTCCTGATAATCCGAAACATCGAGCGTTCCTCCAAGCTGGAAATCGGGATAGAGCTGAAAAGGCTTTTTCTGAATGCAGGCAATTTCAGCCTCTAAAAGCTCAATGAAGTTGTGAGGCAGAATCGCGGTCGAAAGACCGACGGCGATACCGTCGGCGCCGAGCATCAAAAGAAGAGGAATTTTCGCGGGGAGATAGACCGGCTCCTCCTTTCGGCCGTCGTAATTGGGAACGAACGAGGTCGTCTTTTTATTGAAAATCTCTTTGCGCGCCAGCTCTGTAAGACGGCACTCGATATATCGCGTCGCGGCGTGGGGCATACCCGTCAAAAGCGAACCGTAGTTACCCTGTCCGTCGATCAGATAACCCTTTCCCTCGCCCCAGAGCTTATTCGCGAGAACGCACAGCGCGTCGCCGATCGACGCGTCGCCGTGGGGATGGTACTGCATCGCGTGACCGACGATATTGGCGACTTTCGTGTAGCGGCCGTCATCCTTCTCCCATAACGAATGCATAATGCGGCGCTGAACAGGCTTAAGCCCGTCCTCGACGGCGGGTATCGCGCGCGAACAGATCACATACGCCGAATACTGGCGGAAGTTGAAGTCAAAGAGCTCGCGCATCGGCCCCGACCCCGTAAGCACCGCAGCGGGCTTAACGGCAGGCGCCGCAGACGCGGCGCTCACATCACTCTTTTTAACTTCCGCCTGCGCGCCGCCCGAAGCGACATCTGCGAACAGATCGAGATTATCGAAAAGGCTCGGCGGCGCCGATTCCTTTTTGCTCTTATCCTTATCTTTGGACATCTACCGTCTTCCCCTTGGCGCAAAACCGAAATCAAAGTCCGAGCTTGTCGAACGCGCCGGCGATCGAACCGACGTTGGCGTTCTTCTTCTCAGCCTCTTTCATC
>JAGCJE010000236.1 GCA_017648225.1 Kiritimatiellia bacterium
CAAATGTCCACTTGATAATCTCTACGGGCAAGGTAAAGGTAAAAATAAGATAAACTCTAGAATAAAACAGGTAAAAATATGAGCAAATACATTGAGAAGGTTCTCGCCGATGTTAAGGCGAAAAACGCTAACGAACCTGAATTCATCCAGGCGGTTGAAGAGGTACTCTCCACCCTCGCCCCTGTGATCGAGGCCAATCCCCAGTACGAAAAGGCCGCCATCCTCGAGCGTATGGTCGAGCCCGAGCGCACAGTCATGTTCCGCGTTCCTTGGGTCGACGATAATGGCGTCGTTCAGGTTAACCGCGGCTATCGCGTCCAGTTCAACTCCGCGATCGGACCTTATAAGGGCGGTCTCCGTTTTCATCCGACCGTAACTCTCTCCGTTCTCAAGTTCCTCGGCTTTGAGCAGACTTTCAAGAACTCCCTCACCACGCTTCCCATGGGCGGCGGCAAGGGCGGCTCCGACTTCAATCCGCGCGGCAAGTCCGACGGCGAAGTCATGCGTTTCTGCCAGAGCTTCATGACCGAGCTTTCCCGCCACATCGGCGCTGATACCGACGTTCCCGCCGGTGACATCGGCGTCGGCGGCCGTGAAGTCGGCTACCTCTTCGGCCAGTACAAGCGCCTCCGTAACGAGTTCGTCGGCGTTCTCACCGGCAAGGGCCGTCCTTTCGGCGGTTCGCTCGTTCGTCCCGAGGCTACCGGCTACGGCACAGTCTACTTCGCCCAGTACATGCTCGAGAAGCTCGGCCAGGACATCAAGGGCAAGACGGTCGCTCTCTCCGGCTTCGGTAACGTCGCCTGGGGCGCCGCTCAGAAGCTCGTCCAGCTCGGCGCGAAGGTTGTCGCCATCTCCGGTCCCGACGGCTACATCTATGACGAAAAGGGAATGACTCAGGAAGGCGTCGATTACATGCTCGAGCTCCGCGCCAGCAACAACGACGTCGTCGAGCCTTACGCCGCCAAGTTCGGCGCCAAGTTCGTCAAGGGCCGCAAGCCTTGGGAAGTCAAGTGCGATATCGCTTTCCCCTGCGCCATCCAGAACGAACTCAACGGCGATGACGCCAAGATGCTCGTCGAGAACGGCTGCATGATGGTCGTCGAGACTTCGAACATGGGCTGCACGGCCGACGCCGTCAACTACCTCAACGGCCGCGTCGCTTTCGCGCCCGGCAAGGCCGCCAACGCCGGCGGTGTTGCGGTTTCCGGTCTCGAAATGAGCCAGAACTCCATGCGCCTTTCTTGGTCCGCCGATGAGGTCGACGCCAAGCTCAAGGACATCATGAAGTCCATCCATGACAACGCCTACGATACCGCCGAGAAGTACGGCATGAAGGGCAACTACGTTGCCGGTGCCAACCTTGCAGGCTTCATCAAGGTCGCCGACGCGATGGTCGCTCAGGGCGTTTGCTAACAGACTTCACATAAGGGAAATGCCATGAATATTGTAATTCTTCTCGGCGCCCCGGGTTCTGGGAAGGGTACGGTCGCGGGCAAGCTCGCCGCCGACAATGCCAACCTGAAGCATGTTTCCTCCGGAGATCTCCTTCGCGGCGCCGTCGCGAAGGGGACCGAGGCCGGTCTTGAGGCTAAGGGCTATATGGAGAGCGGCAACCTCGTTCCCGACGCTCTTATCGCCCGCATGATCAAGGACGTCGTCGCCGAAACCACAGGCGACGTCACGATGCTTCTCGACGGCTTCCCGCGCAACCTCGCACAGGCCGAGATTCTCGAGGAGATGGGCGCTCCCATCAAGAGCGCCGTCCTGATCGACGTTCCCGACGAGATCATCCAGGACCGTATCGCCGGTCGCCGTACCTGCCCTAAGTGCAAGGCGGGCTACCACGTCAAGAACCTTCCTCCGAAGGTCGAGGGCGTATGCGACAACTGCGGCAGCGAGCTGACGATCCGTAAGGACGATAATCCCGAGACCGTCAAGGACCGTCTCGTCGTCTATCATCGCCAGACAGAACCTCTCATCGAGTTCTATAAGGCAAAAGGTTGCCTTAAGACCGTTGACGGGATGACGGGCGTCGACTCTGTCGCGGCCGAATTCCTCAAGGTGATGTAATTATCATTTCAAGCGCCGGCGGAGGCTTAAGCCCGCCGGCCTTGTTTTTTTTATTTATGAAAGTCGACATCAAAACAAAATCCGAAATAGACCGCATGCGTGAAGCGTGCCGGATGACCGCTGAGATACGCGACATCTGCGCCAACGCCGTCTCACCAGGAGTTACTACCGGCGACATAGACGATCTGGTTGAAGAGTATTGTTCGAAGAACAAGGTTCGCGCCAGTTTTTTCAATTATATGGGCTTTCCCGGGCGGCTTTGCGTTTCGATCAACGACGAGGTTATTCACGGCATCCCGAGCCGCCATCGCGTGATAATGCCCGGCGATCTCGTTAAAACCGATGTCGGAATTTTCAAAAACGGTTTTAACGGCGACACTTCCCGCACCGTCGCCGTAGGTGTAACCGATCCCGAAGTCCTGAGGCTCGTAGAGACGACGAAGGCCTGCCTTAAGGCGGGTATCGCCGCGTGCGGCCCCGGGGTTCATCTCGGTGATATCGGCTATGCGATTCAGAAGGTCGCCGAAGACGCGGGTTTCGGCGTCGTCCGCGACTGGATCGGCCACGGCGTCGGGCGTACGGTTCATGAAGATCCTCAGGTTCCGAATTACGGAAAGCCCGGGACGAAACTTGTCCTGAAGCCCGGTATGACGCTCGCTATTGAGCCGATGATTTCTATGACTAAGGCGGGCGAGAAGACGCGCGTTCTCGAGGATGGTTGGACGGTCGTTACGGCTGACAGATGCCTTTCTGCCCATTTTGAACATACTGTCGCCATCACGGACGACGGTTGCGAGATTTTGACTTTGCCGACGGATTATCCCTGAAGTCCTTAAGCCCGAAGGCGCTCTGGTCGAATGGCGACTGATTGCTTGGGGGCGGATTTTCCGTTCGGCATTTTTTAATAATTGACTGGAAAAGAAAACATGAAAGGGTTATTGTATGAAAACTAAAATGACAAACTTCCGCTGGGTAATCTGTTCGCTTCTCTTTTTCGCGACTACGGTCAATTATCTCGACCGTCAGGTTCTGTCACTGACCTATAAGGATTTTATCGCTCCGGTATTTGGATGGTCCGACGACGATTACGGAACGATAACGGGAATTTTCTCAATCGTCTATGCCTTGGGTAATCTCTTCGCCGGTAAGTTCATTGATTGGCTTGGGACGAAAAAGGGGTATTTATGGGCGATTTTCATCTGGTCGCTGGGTGCGTGTATGCATGCCGCGTGCGGCGTCGGATCTTCCGCTCTCAATGCGATCGGCTTTGTCGGCATGATGGGGATGACGACGTCGGTATGGCTGTTTCTCGCCTGCCGCAGCGTTCTCGCGATCGGCGAGGCCGGTAACTTTCCTGCGGCTATCAAGGTGACGGCCGAGTACTTCCCGAAGAAGGATCGCGCCTTCGCGACGTCTATTTTCAATGCGGGCTCGTCCGTCGGAGCTTTAGCGGCGCCTCTTTCGATTCCGCTTATCGCGAAGTTCTGGGGTTGGGAGATGGCGTTTATCATCATCGGCGCTCTCGGATTTCTCTGGATGGGATTTTGGATGTGGCTTTATAAAAAGCCCGAGGCGAACGGCATGGTGAATGAAGCTGAACTATCGTATATTCAGAGCGATGAATCGGAGATTGAAAAAACTCCCGCCGACGATGCGGCGAAGGGTCCGAAAATCAGTTATCTGAAGGCCTTTTCTCTTCGTCAGACGTGGTCTCTTGTATTGGGCAGATTTCTCACCGACGGCGTATGGTGGTTCTTCCTTTTCTGGACGCCTTCGTATCTTTCTGATCAGTTCGGCTATAAAACTTCAGATGGAATGGGAATGGCGTTAATTTTCGCTCTTTATGCTATTGTAACCGTTCTTTCAATATATCTTTGTAAAATACCGACATTTCTGGTTGATAAGCGTGGCATGAATCCGTATGAAGGGCGTATGATCGCGATGTTTATCTTTGCATGTCTTCCGCTCTTCGCGCTTGGCTCGCAACCCTTAGGCGTGTATTCAGCATGGTATCCTGCTATTCTTATCGGTATCGCTTGCGCCGGGCATCAGGCTTGGAGCGCTAATATCTTTTCCGTTGTAGGCGATATGTTCCCTAAGTCTACGATTGGAACATTAACAGGTATTGCCCAATTCGCGGCAGGTTGCGGTAGCTTTATCGTCAATAAAGGAGCGGGTAAACTTTTTACTTACGCCGGTGAACAAGGCGAGGCATTTGCATTTCTCGGTTATACCGGTAAGCCCGCCGGATATATGATTGTATTTTGTTATTGCGCCGTCGCCTATCTTATCGGTTGGCTCTGCATGAAGTCGCTCGTGCCTAAATATAAAAAGGTAGAGTTGTGAGTTTTCTTTCAAAATGATATAATTTTATCGAAATAATGGTGTCGTTTAATACATTCAAGAGAAGTCAGTAATATGAAAATAAAATATATGTCGTTGTATGCCGGTACGATCGTTGCCGCTCTTTCCTGTCTTGCTTTCGTAAACGGATGCTCTTCGCCGAAATATTCCCGCAGCGCGATTCCCGGCGATCTTAATACGTTGTGTCTTCTCTCCGATGCCGAATCACGTTCGATCAGTCCCGAGAATCTGACGGGCGAGCGCGGCGGCGGTGCGAAAGAAGTTCCGAACGAAGACTCCAAGGCTTACAGACTCGGAAAGGGTTGGAAGGTCCGTCCCTGCGTAACGATCAAGCCCGGCAAGACGTTTGAGCTTATGAATGTCGAAGGCCCCGGTCTTATTCAGAATATGTGGATTACGATGGCCGGCGACGGTTCGCTTGAAAGACGCTGCTATATTTTAAGAATGTATTGGGATGACGAGAAGGAGCCTTCGGTCGAGTGTCCTTTAGGCGACTTCTTCTGCAACGCCTATAAGAAGTGGGCTCCGCTTTCCTCTCAGGTCGTTTGCGTCGGTCCGCGTCAGGCGTTCAGCTGCTTCTGGCCTATGCCGTTCAGAAAGAAAGCCCGCATTACGCTTGAACACCGCGGCAAGGAGCCTATTGCGCTCTTTTATCAGATCAACTATGCGCTCGGCGACGTTCCGGACGACGCGGCGTATTTCCACGCCCAGTTCCGTCGTTCGAATCCGACCGAGGGTTCTCTCCATACGATTCTCGACGGCGTTAAGGGTCGCGGCCATTACGCGGGCACGTACTTCGCCTGGCGTTGCCGCAATTATATCTGGTGGGGCGAGGGCGAAATCAAGTTCTATATGGACGGTGACACCGAATATCCGACCATCTGCGGAACGGGCGCTGAGGATTACGTTTTAGGCTCTCATAACTTTGAGGTCCTCAACGAGAAAAAATTCTGGATCTACAATACGCCATACGCGGGCCTCATTCAGGCCGAAGAAGCCAAGGAGCCCGATAGCGTAAGCTCCTACGGCATGTATCGCTGGCACGTTACCGATCCCGTCCGCTTCAATAATGATCTTCGCGTCACGATTCAGGATCTCGGTTGGGCGCCCGGGCCGTACGTGACCCAGAACTCCGACATTTCGACGACGGCGTTTTGGTACCAGACCGAGCCTCACGCCGCTTTCCCGAAACTTCCTTCCGACAAGGAGCTTGAGGAGGATTACGGTAGCGAGCTTGTATCCCGTAAGAATTCGATAAAGGCCAAGGGCGCCAAATAATTTCAGATTTCAAAAGGAGTTTTATCATGCAGATTTCAAAGAGAGAGTTTCTTAAGCGTCTTGGCGTCGGCGGAGCCGCCGCTATCACAGGCGCCGCGTTCGGCGATGAATTCGTCGCTTCTAATGAGAAACTCCCCCCAGGCGCTATCGGCGATCCGCTTAATCCGCGTTTCGGCAAGTGGATTTATCCTATCGATCATACGACCGAGGACGGGCCGAGTTCCTTCATGAAGGGCGGCAAGGTTATGATGCCCGGTCGCGAGGTGCCTATTTTCCACGAGACAGACGTCGTCGTCGTCGGCGGCGGATGCGCGGGTTTCGCCGCAGCGGTCGCCGCCGCGAAGACGGGCGCGAAGGTCGCGCTCGTCGAGAAGGACGGCTCTCTCGGCGGTCTTTTCACGAACGGCATGGTTCTTATCGTTCTTGCGACGGCCCGCAAGGAGGCCGGCGGTGATTTTACCGTCGTCACGCGCGGCGTCTGCGGCGAGTTTATGGATCGTGCTTTGAATCTCGGTTCCGCTTTCTGCACAAAGCCCACCAAAGACAATCTCATGCAGCCGACGGTCGATCCCGAAGGGGCCAAGTATCTCATGGACCGCATGGTCGAGGAGCAGAAGATCGATATGTTTTTCCACGCCTGGGGCATCGACGTTATCCAGGAGGGTAATAAGATCCGCGGCATCGTGTTCATGTCCAAGCAGGGTATGCAGGCGATTTTGGCGAAGACGGTCGTCGACTGTACGGGCGACGGCGATATTTATTTTGCGGCAGGCGCCCAGTACCGCCAGATCACCCATGGCATCGGCTTTGTTTCCCGCTGGGCCAATCTCGATAGGATTACGGCTAAGCGTCCGCCGCGCGACAAGGACGGCAACGTTCTTCCCGGCTACTGGATCATGAAGGGCAACGAGGCTAATCCTTCGACATGCTGGACGGGCGTTCCCAATCATCACGGCGACGGTCTTGACATTCGCAATCTGACGCGCGAGGAGATTTATCATCGGAAGGAAACCTGGGAGGCTGTTCAGAAGCTCCGTAAGACTCCCGGCTGGGAGGAGGTTTTCATCGCCAATACCTGCTCTCAGATCGGTCCGCGTGTTACGCGCCTTTTGAAATCCGAGTGCATTGTCGATCGTGCGATGCTCGCTAAGAACTGGGATCCGGAAGATGCGGTAGGCTGGTTCGGCGTAGACGGTCTTCATTCCGCGTGGAAGGTTCCGTACCGCTCGCTCCTTCCCGTCGGCGTCGACAATCTTCTTTCGGCGGGCCGCTGCATCGGCGCTCCCGATACGTGCGACACCTTCCGTCTTATCGCTCCCTGCTTCGTCACGGGCGAGGCCGCGGGTACGGCCGCCGCGCTTGCCGCGCTCTCCGGTAAGTCGCCGCGTGACATTGACGTCAAAACACTCCAGAAGACGCTCGTTAAAAACGGCGTTTATCTGTAAGCCTGAATACGTTATGAAAAATCTCCTCCTTGCTTCGGCGCTTATCTTAGGATCATCGCTTGGCTTCGCCGGGCGTGTCGATATTCATCCCCAGGCTTTCGACCCCGGCGGATGGAAGGTTGACGTGCAGTTTATGGACGTCATGGGCTCTGCGTACCTGCTCGCCCACGGTAACGGCATCCGCTGCCTTGATGCGAAGGCTGTTGCAAACATCCCGGAATCTGGAGAGTGGCGCGTTTACGTCCGCTCCCGCAGCTGGGTGGAGGGGGCGGGCGCATTCAAGGTGAAGGTCGGAGGCAAGATTCTCGACGGGACTTTCGGCGTCACACAAAGCGAATGGGCTTGGGAAGACGGCGGAGTTGTCGCACTGGAGAAGGGGACGATCGGGATTTCGCTCGTTGATTGCGACGGTTTTGCGGGGCGTTGCGCGGGCGTCGTGTTTGTGAAGGACGGCGATGCCCCGGAAGGTCCGCTTTCTATAGAGTCGGCGAATGTCGACGAGACGATCGAAACCGATTTCGCGATCGTCGGTGGCGGTGTTCCCGGCGTTACCGCGGCTCTCGCGGCCGCCCGTCGCGGCGTCAAGACCGCCATCATTCAGGATCGTCCCGTGCTCGGCGGAAACGCCTCCGCTGAGATTCGCGTATGGAGCGCCGGCGAGGCGCGTTACGATATCGTGCGCGAGGTTAGAGGATGGTTTATGAACGGGGAGGGAGATATGAAGGTCTCCGACCTGAACCGCATGCGCATCGTTCAGGATGAAGAAAATCTCACGGCTGTTCTTTCGACACGGGTTTTCGCCGCAGAGAAGAATCCTGACGGTTCTATTGCATCGGTAAAGGCTCTTGACTGGAAGCGCAATAAAATCGTCCGAATCAAGGCGAAGCTCTTCTGCGACGCGACGGGCGATGGTTGGCTCGGGTATTACGCCGGAGCCGATTGGCGCATGGGCCGCGAGGCCGGGGCTGAGTTCGGCGAGAAGTATGCTCCTGAGAAAGCCGACAGTCAGACTCTCGGCGCTTCGCTTATGTGGACTAGCGCCGAGGCCAATACCGATATGCCTTTCAGCGCGCCGTGGGCCGAGAAGCATGCTTGCGGCATAAAGGCTCTCCAGGGCGGTTGGGACTGGGAGTATGGCATCCGTAATGACGTTATCGCCGAGGGCGAGCATGTGCGCGACAGGCTTCTGCTCGCGGTCTACGGTTCGTTTTCGCTCGCCAAGAAAGACCCTGGCAACGCGCGTAAGATACTTCGTTTTGTGCCGTTCGTTCTCGCTAAGCGCGAGAGTCGCCGCTTGATGGGAGATTGGATTTTTAAAGAGAGCGACGTTGCCGAGAAGCGTCCTTTCGAAGATGCGATAGCCTCCGGCTCATGGTCGATCGATCTTCATTATGACGATGCGATAAAAGGCGTTGATTTTATTACGACCTGCCGTCAGCCTCATTTCGGCCGTTATTACATTCCGTATCGTTCGATTTATTCGCGTAATATCCCGAATCTCTTCATGGTAGGCCGCTGTTTTAGTTGTACGCATGTGGGCTTAGGTTCGCCGCGCGTGATAAATACGCTCGCCCAGCTCGGCGTCGCCGCTGGTGAGGCGGTCGCGCTTTGCTTCAAGTATGATTGCAAGCCGCGCGACATTTATACAAAGGGTCATTATCGGGAGCTTCAGGATCTTCTCGGCGGAGAATTTCCTGGTCGACCTGATCCGCGCTTAAAGGGCTGGGCGATTGTCGATGATGAAACGCCGGACGTAGTTTTCTTTAAGGGGAATTGGGAGCGTAAGCATAATCCCAATGGTGAGCAGGTTGGTGATGAGTCGACTTTCGCCAAGAAAGGCGCGATTTCGGCGGAATATAAATTGCCCGTTGAGAGGCCCGGCCGCTACGCTCTTAAGATGAGAGTTCCCTATAGCCCGTTTGTTAAACACCCTTCGTCAACCCAGATTGAAATTATGTCGAACGGAGCGAAAAAAATCATTAAAGTCGACCAAACCGAGAAGATGGGTGAGTGGCGCGAAATTGGAGTTTTTGAACTTGAAAAGGGCTCGACATTAACTATCAACGCTAAAGAATCTAAAGGGACGATTATAGCCGACGGTTTTGCAGTCGTTTTGCAGTAAGGTTTGAACCTTACTGCATTTTGTTGCGTTTAATACGGTATGAGAAAAGATGAATTGTGCTTATTGCTGTGCGTTGTTTTAGCATCACCGTATGTTGCTTTCGCGTCAACCAATGATACCGTTAAATCAGATTTGGCTACAATCGTGGTCGAAGCGACGGCGCTTTCCAAATACCGCCCCGAAACGGTTAATGCAGGAACATTTACCGATATAGCGCCCGAGAAACTGCCTTGTGTCGTCGATACGCTTACGGAGGACTTTATCCGCGAGCGCAATCCTACCGATTTAAACGATCTTCTTCGTCATGTGCCAGGAATCGAGACCGGAGGAACTTCGCTTTTAGTTCGTCAGCCCGGGCTTTTTACGATTCGCGGCAAGGGCGGCTCCGAGCCGGCGATAGACGGCATATATTCAGTAGGCCGTGGAGCGGGGCTCTTTATGGATCCGTTTCTGATGGAGCGCGTTGAGATCGTAAAAGGGCCCATCGCCTCTCTCTCGGGCGGTGCGGGAGCCGCGTCAAACGCCAACGGAGCGGGAGGCTCGATCAATTTATATCTAAAAGGCGCTCATTTGAATGATGATGAAATCAGCCTTCAGGCCAACACGTCCGTCGGCAAAAATACATTCCGTCAGCGCGCGATGGCGGATGTCAATGAGGTTTTTCTTGATGACAAGGCCGCATTTCGCGTTGTCGGCTCGGCTGATTATTATGAGCCGTCGTATATAAATCAGGGGTCGCAGAAAGGTGCGCGGCCTCGCGAATCGTTTTCTCTTTCGCCGAGTTTCGTTTTTACGCCGAACGATGAAGTCTCGTTCGGGCTGAAGACTTTATTTCAATATACTGATGCGCCCAGTTATATAGGCGTTCCGGTATGGCGCGGAAAGCCGGCGGGCGGATATGGTTGGTATGAGTCGTCGTGCAGGCGGGGCGACCGTCAGCATTACGAGGGAATGCTCATAAATCCGTGGCTTGACTGGCAGGTTAACGAAAACTGGCTTTTGAAATTCGGCGGCGCGTTTCAGTTTTCGTCGATGGATCAGACGACGCGCGAGCCTTACGCCGGTAAAGGCGCTGAACTTTTGAATTACTACAATACTGGAGTGTGGTCCTCTGGGAAGAAGTATATGACTTCCCAATTTTCGGAGTCTTCGTCCCTGATGCGATCATACAGCGTTTACGGTCGTTCCGTTTATGATACCCAATTCGATTTCGGTCTCAATAACAGTTTTCTTACACAGCTTGATTCGCGTCATCAGGAGGGCTCGGCCTTTTCCGCTCCGACCTCGCGTCATGGAATCACGCTTCAGGATTCCGTGTCGTACGGGTGGGTTACGCTTTTGGGCGGCATCAGATATGACTTTGTCCATCTGCGCGACAGCGCCGGGGCGAATGGGCAGGACGGCAGCGGAGTTTCGCCGCGCGGAGGAATTTCGATCCAGCCGCTCGACTGGCTCGTTTTTTTCGGTAATGTTTCCCAGACGCGCACATCGATGCTTGGTATGGCGGGCAGAGACGGCGAACCGTTGACGAAACCGTGGTACGCCACTCAAACCGAGGGCGGCGTAAGGATTAAAACGTTCAAGAGTCTGTGGCTGTCGGCATCGGTTTACCGCATCGAACAGGAGAATACGCCCATTCAGGTCGCGAATACGACTTATTACGATCAGGAGGGCCGCAACACTTCGCGGGGGTTTGAACTCTCGGCGGCTGGCGATATAACCGACGACTGGTCGATGTTGGCGATGTATTCGTTCAACAGTTACACCGACAGAACTAAATCTCCCGGTTCGAAGGGGCGCGATTTCGAGCGCTATCCCGCCCATACGTTCACCTTCAACACGTCCTACCGCGTTTCCTCGGGACCGTTTGAGGATGTCGTTTTCGGGTGCGGCTTCAGATTTCGCTCTATGAGCTACGCGTGCGTGCGCGGCGAGTTTCAGAATAAGAATCTGAGGTTCGATCCCTCGTGTCTTTTTGACGTGAACGTTTCGATTCCGTTCTCGAAATTCGGCGGCGGCGACAACTGGTCGCTCACGCTCGGAGTGCGGAATCTATTCGGCGAAAAATATTTCGATACCTCGCGCCACTATTACGAATGTCTCGCCGGAGAGCCGCGCACGTTTGAAATCGGCATCCGTGCGAAATGGTAATCATAAGCCCTTGACTTTTTGTAATCAGTTTTGATATCATACTCGCCACTTGCATGGAGAGATGGCAGAGCCTGGTTGAATGCACATGACTCGAAATCATGCATACCCGCAAGGGTATCGGGGGTTCGAATCCCTCTCTCTCCGCCAATCAACTTTTCCCCGCGGGCGTAATTCAATGGCAGAATAGGAGCTTCCCAAGCTTCTTACGTGGGTTCGATTCCCATCGCCCGCTCCACGGTTCAGTTTGTTGCTTTTTTCTGGTGAATGATTACTCGGCTTTCAATTTCAAATCTTGCCATCATTGAAAAGGCAGAAGTGAATTTCACCCCAGGTCTGAATGTTTTGACGGGTGAAACAGGTTCCGGCAAAAGCGTCATTATGGGCGCTGTAGGGCTGGTGCTCGGCGCCAGATCGGACGCCTCTGCCGTTCGTGACGGAGAAGAAAATTCCCGCATCGAGGCGGAATTCGAAGTCGGCGAGAAGCTCGCCCAGGTGAATTCCGTTCTGTCCGATGCGGGTCTTCCCGTTTGCGAGGGCGGTGAGCTTATTGTCCGCAGAGTTCTTTCTGAATCCGGCTCGGGAAAGGTCTGGGTCAACGATTCGCGTACAACTCTCGCGACGCTTAAAAATCTCGGGCGGATTCTCGTCGACATTCACGGCGCACGCGCGAACCAGAGTCTTCTCGACGAATCTTTCCAGCGCATCACTCTCGATAAGAGCGCCAAAATCGATACCGGCTGTTACGCCGAGGCTTGGCGTAAGCTCAGTGCCGCTCGCGCCGAGATCGAAGAACTTCTTTCCGCGACCGCCAGCGAGGATGAGCTGGATCTTCTGCGCTATCAGGTAGGCGAGCTTGAAAAGGCACACCTTTCGCAAGACGACGAGGACATCGCCTCCCGGCACGCCGCCGCCGCCCATGCCGAGGAGATTGTTGAAATCGCGGGAGAACTTACCGACATTTTGGGCGGCGACAACGGAGTAGCCGAACGTCTTATCTCGCTTCAGCCGAAATTCGAACGGCTTAAAAAATATTTCAGGGAATCTGGAGACTGGGCCGCCGAAGCGGAGGATGCGACCGTTAGGGTTCAGGAACTTTCGCGTTCTATCGCGGATGCCATGTCGAAAATAGATGCCGATCCCGCGGAACTCGAAGAACTGGACTCTCGCCTTACGACTCTGAACAACCTGAAGCGAAAATATCTCAAAGGATCCGAGAACTCCGTCGAAGCGCTTATGGCGGTTCTCGCCGCGAAACGCGAAAGGCTCGACTCGATAGAAGGTTTTGAAGAGAAACTCGCCGGGCTTAAGAAGGCCGAGAGCGCCGCTCTCGCCGCGGTAAAGGCCGCCGGAGCTGAACTTTCAGAAAAGCGCGCCGCGGCTGGCGAGAAACTTTCGCGCCTTGTAACCCGCCAGCTGCGCGATCTCGGATTTTTGAAGGCTAAGTTTTATGTCGCGTTCGAAGAGGTGGAGCCCGGCCCCGGCGGTTGCGAGAAGGTGTGTTACATGTTCGAGCCGAATCCCGGCGAGAGCGCGCGTCCCCTTGCCGATATCGCAAGTTCCGGCGAAATCGCCCGCGTCATGCTGGCGCTTAAAAGCGTTCTCGCTCTTAATGACGGAGCCGACACGGTTATCTTCGATGAAATCGACGCGAACGTCGGCGGCGAGGTCGCTAGACGCGTCGGCGAGAAAATGCGTCTTATCGGGTCTAAGCGTCAGGTCGTCGCGATTACTCACCTGCCTCAGAGCGCGGTTTTCGCGACGAGGCACCTTGTAGTTTCAAAGTCGGTCGTTTCGGGCCGTACCGTTACGGCGGTAAAGGAAGTGTCCGGCAAGGATCGGATAAAGGAAATCGCCCGTATGCTGGGCGGAGAGGCGTCTATGCCGGTCGTGGGCGAACACGCCAGGGAACTTCTG
>JAGCJE010000237.1 GCA_017648225.1 Kiritimatiellia bacterium
AAAATCGTTGTGGACGTTTATTCCGCCGACCTGCTGGAGATTTTTAAAATCCTCGTCGGTCATTTTATCGATGCTTAAATGTTTGTACCCCCAGCCTCCGCAGCCGAAGAGGAAATTATCTTTCCAGACCTGCGTAGCGACCCTGAAGTGATACTGCTCTTTACCGGAGAGCCTGTCGAGAATCGCATTGCTGTTAAGAGTGGAAATCTCCCTGTTGAAATCACCGGCCTCGATTATCTTGCCGCTGTTGGATGTCACGATGTAGAAAATCAATCCGATTATAGCCAGCACGAGCAGATTTACGGCCGTCAATTTTACGCGCTTTATCCGGTTTACCGACGATAAAATACTTATAAACGAATGGATGAAGAAAATCACAGCAAGGAGAGAAACGAGAATTATCGCCGCCCTTGAGAGCGTCATGAGCGCCGAAAGAAAGAATATTACCGCGGGAATGAGAAAATAATGTTTCCTCCAGAAGAGATCATGACCTTTCGATTTTACGTTTGAAATCTCTTCGGAGTATGTAACCTCGGAATATTTCCATCTCCAAAGCGCGGCCGAAATGGCAAAAAGCGTGACAAAATAATCTCCAGCCATATTGGGATAGCCAAAGGTCGAAAAGAAGTAGACTTTCTCGCCCCACTCGGCCTCATCACCCCATAAAGGAGCGTTCGCGCCGGTGGTGTACTGAAGAAGACCTATCATACTCAACGCGAGACCGTTCCATACGATAAGCTCCAACACTTTACGTTTTCCGCGTTTGAGCAGCGAATGCTTAACGGCCAACATCGCGAGAAGCGCCGAGACGAACCAGATTGTCACGTTCAAATGCTCAAGGCGATTTACGCAATAAGGAAGAAATTTAAAAGGCGGCGAAGGATTGGCTCCGTCAAAGTGAATCTCCGGATAGTCGCAAGACGGACATAAACCTTTATTGACAAAAGGTATCGTCAGCAGAATGAGAAAGAGCGCGACAATCCATGTAAGAGGATCGGATTTCATCGCGCGCCAGACTCTGCGCCGCGCCTCAAAATTCGTCTCTCCGGAATGACGCTGCGGGAAGCAGATCATAAGTTCGCACATCAACGCGACAAGCCATGGAATCGTAGGCATAAGTTCGGCGGCGACCGTTCCTCCGTACAGCCATGTAAAAGCGGAGCACAAGAGAGCCACGCCGATCACCGCCGCGTTATCGTACAGAAAGCGCATATTCAACCACCTTTCCAACGGCGTCGCATTCGGCTACTTTCCCGACGCTTTCGCCTTTAACATAAAGAATAAATTCACCGTCGCAGCCGCAAAGCGCTATATCCGCCCCCTTGGCTTCGCCGGGGCCGTTGACTGCGCATCCCATAACAGCCACGTGCGGAAGTTTAATCCCGTCCTTTGCGAGAGTTTCAAGCGCGATTTCAATCTGAGAGGCCGTATGCATCAGATCGACTTTCGTCCGGCCGCATGTCGGACATGAGGTTATCGCGGGACCCGGCTCGCGCAAAGAAAGCGAGCGAAGAATCTCCATCCCGACGCGGACCTCCTTCTCTGGACGCGCGGTCAGCGAGACGCGCACGGTGTCGCCGATCCCTTCAGAAAGCAATATTCCAAGCGCAACGGAGTTTCGCACCGTGCCGGGGAGAAAAGTTCCCGCCTCGGTCACTCCGAGATGGAGCGGACAATCTGACGTCTCGGCGAGCATGCGGTATACCTCTATCGTTTCGGCGACGTTGGACGCCTTGGCGCTTATGACGACATCGTGAAAGCCCTCGTCCTCAAGAAGCTTGAGATGACGCATCGCAGACTTGACAAGAAGAGGCGCCCTGCGCTCTCCAGCGGCGACTTCGGCGGCGAGATCTCGCTCGAGAGAACCCGCGTTTACGCCGATACGGATCGGCACTTTTTTTTCTTTGGCCGCTCTGGCGACCGCCTGGACGTTTTCCCGCGGACCGATATTCCCCGGATTGAGCCTGAGC
>JAGCJE010000041.1 GCA_017648225.1 Kiritimatiellia bacterium
CGATAAAGACGTTCTCGTCAGTGATAGGAAGCCCCGCGTCCTTGAGCATCTTCTCGGCAACGGCGCGGCCCTTCTTGGGATCAGCGTCGTTCATCTCGAGAACGGTCTTAGTCGTGGGGGTGGAATAGGGCTTAGTAAGCTCGTTGGAAGCCATGAACACAGCCGCCTTCTTAACGATCTCAGGATCGGGAGCGACGGGAGTCTTACCGAAGTAGCCGAGAACCATCTTGGCGTAACCGGGAGCGAACTTCTTAAACTTGCCGAACATGACGTTCTGGATAGCCTGCTGGGCGTAGAACTGCGAGACGGGCGTTACGGACGTACCGAAGCCGCCGAGACGTACGCAATCGTACATTTCAGCGATCATATCGTCGTACTTATCCATCATGCCGTTGTCACGGAGCATCTGGGTATTGGCCGTCAAAGCGCCGCCCGGCATCGGGCTCCAGACGATCTGAGGATTGACGTTCATCGCTTCCGGCGGGAGGAAGTACTTCTTCATAGCTTCCTTGAAACTGTCCTCGGCCTTCTTGATCTTATTGATGTCGAAGTCGAACTGGAAGTCGGGATCGCCGTCGAGGCAGTGCCACATCGTGATGATGTCGGGCTGGCAGGTGCCGCCGCTCATGGGAGCCATCGAAAGGTCGATACCGTCAGCGCCGCCCTTGAGAGCCGCGAGGTAGCAAGAAATACCGTTACCAGCCGTCTCGTGAGAGTGGAACTGAATGTGAATCTTATCGCCGAGAAGCTTACGGGCGAGCTTCATCGTGTTGTAGACGGTCGCGGGAGTCGACGTACCAGAAGCGTCCTTAAAGCAAACGCGATCGAAAGGAATACCGGCGTCCATGATGAGTTTAAGACGGTCGCGATAGAACTCAGGAGTGTGGGTACCCTGATTGTCGATTCCCGGAGGAAGACCCATCATCGTAACGACGACTTCGTGATTAAGACCGGCGTCATGAATGCACTGACCAGACCACTTAAGGTTATCAACGTCGTTCAAAGCGTCGAAGTTACGAATCGAGCTCATGCCGTGCTTCTTGAACATATCGGCGTGGAGCTTGATCATATCGGAAGACTGGCTCTCAAGACCGACGACGTTAACGCCGCGCGAGAGGGTCTGGAGGTCGGCTTCAGGAGCGGCCTTGCGGAAAGCGTCCATAACGTCGAACGCATCTTCCTGGCAGTAGAAGTAGCAGCTCTGGAAGCGCGCACCGCCGCCCGCTTCAAACCACCTTACGCCGGCGTCATAAGCCTCTTCAACGCAAGGAAGGAAGTCCTTAGAAAGAACGCGCGCGCCGACAACACTCTGGAAGCCGTCACGAAACGCTGTGAGCATGTACTTAACTGTTTTTTTAGCCATTTTTTTATTCCTTTATTTTTAAATTTCTTAAAACTATAAACTAGCGACTAACCACTAACAACTAACGACTAGCGACTAATCACTAACAACTAACTCAACCCTTCAACGCGACCGCGATCGCAAGAGCGATATTCGCGTCATCGTTAGACGCCGCCTTAGCAGGAGCCTTCTTGGGAGCATCCTGAGGAAGAATCGAGTCGAAACGAGCGATGCCCTTCATCGAAATCTTCGTTACTGCAATAAGTACGCCGAGAAAGAGATAAACAATTCCCATTCCCGCTATCATCAAGACTACGCCTTGTCCTATCATTTTGAGCCTTTCGTTTTCTGTTTTGTATTTATTAAATTTTTATGCTTTTTGAAGCGTTAAAAGTTCATTTTAATTACGGATTGACATTCGTCAAAGCGAGAGTATCGAAGTCAATCTTACGATAATAGCAGTTTCTAGGCTCTCCCGCCTTATTCTTAGTGTGACAAATTCCGCCGCGGCAAGGACGAACGAGGTAAAGGAGCGAATTCTGCTCGCAGTTGACGTAAGCCTCGATAAGATCGAAAGTCTCGCCGGAAGTCTCGCCCTTGAACCAAAGTTTATTGCGGCTCGTCGACCAAAGAATCAATTTACGCTTAGCGAACGATTCCTTCATCGCAAATTCGTTCGTATAAGCGACAAGAATAACTTCCTTAGTGTCATAATTCTGAATAGCGACGGGAATCACACCGGGATCGCACGGCGCCGAGCCCGCTTCGCGAGTATCGGCAACCTGCTTGCCGACCTTCTCTAATTTAGTAAAATCAAGCGTTAATTCGAGAGATTCTTCTAATTGTCCCATTTTAGCCTCGCAACGAGTTTGGTAATTTGATGAAAGAGGATTTGAAATGAACCAATATTATACCAAATTCACACGTGCAATGGCAAATCAACGCAAGGAACAATTTTATCACTCATAATGGTGCACCCGGAGGGACTCGAACCCCCACGCCGAAGCAGTGGAACCTAAATCCACCGTGTCTGCCATTTCACCACGGGTGCAGCGAAATTATTTACTCAATTTCTCCTTGTGCGAGAAAAATACGCGCATCTTATTCGCAAAAGACTGCCCTTGAGGATATGTCTTCTCGGAAGAGGCCTTTTGGAACTCTTCCAAGAGTTCTTTCTGTTTACGGTCAAGATTCGCGGGAACTTCAAAAATAATGCGAGCGTCCAAATCTCCAGCGCTCCCGCCGCGAAGCGAAGGAACGCCCTTACCCTTCAATCGGAATACCTTTCCGTTGGGCGTGCCGGCGGGGATCTTAAGCTGAGCCGCGCCCTGAGGCGTCGGAACGTCAACAACGCCGCCGAGAGCCGCAAGAATCGGCGAAACTGGAACTTCAACGCCGAGATCCAATCCATCGCGATCGAACAAATCGCTCGGACGGATCGAAAGGATAACGTATAAATCGCCGTTCTCGCCGCCGCGCAATCCGCCCGCAC
>JAGCJE010000238.1 GCA_017648225.1 Kiritimatiellia bacterium
GTCAGGACATCCCCTGCCTTCACATCGCGATGTACGAACAAAACTTGGCTGGCGAATCCATGCTTTTGCCGCACGCTTTTCTCACCCTCCTCATAAGAGGCACGAACAGTCGTAGCCATATTCACCTTGCAAAGAGTGTACCCGATGGCAAGTCCGGCAACAAGTGCCACCGACAAAAATAACATTATCTTCTTCATTTCTCCGCTCCTTTCTTAATCCTGTCAATCCTGTTAATCCTGTCTAAAACCCTCTGCCGACTCCCTTGTGTCGTCTTCGGAAACGACATACAGATGGGCGAGGTTGACGTCGTAGAGAAAGCGCCGCACATCCTCTTCGGTTACGTCCTTCTTCGCCATCAATGCAAGACGCTCGCGTGGCAGCCCCTTCTTATCCCTGGCCTTGATGACAAAGTAACGCCGTCCATCGCGCGTTTCAAACGAGAGGGATATAATGTCCTTTACATCAATTCTGCTCGCTGAGTTGCCGAATTGAAAGAATACGCCCTTCTCCGTAATGTGGAAAATATATGGCAATACATGCAAACAGGGGAAAATCACCCCGAAAGCCAAGAAAGCAGTAGCGGAAGTAATGATTATCCGTCCCCATGTCAGCGATTCCTGCGTCTCCGGGTATATGATTCTGGTAGCCACAAAAACGCCAAACCCTATTAGACAGTAAACCCCAATTCTCCACAACGGGGGCAACCCCTTGTAGATTTGGCGAATCCTCTCCTTGCGAACTCCCCAATCCCAAGGCTCGGTCCATGATATTTTCTTAGGGAAAATGCTCATCGCGCTTTACCTCTTTTCTCTTAACAGGAACAGCGTTGCGGCGCAGAGTGCACCGAGGGTGTCGCAGAGGATGTCCTTCTGCGCGTCCCACACATCGCCCTGCGAGCCGAGAAATGCCGCGCCCGCGTCGCCACCATCGATGACGGCATACTGCCATTCGACAAGTTCCCACAATCCCGCCATCGCCACGACCGTCATAACGGCGAAGAACGCGGCAAGCACCGCCGACCTGACCCAGCCCTTGCGCAGGAACAGCTCGGCGAACGGAAAGGCGAACAAGCCGACTGTAAAATGCGCGATTCGGTCGTAAGGATTGCGGGCTAGTCCAAGCGGCTCCTTGAGCCAGTCCATCGGCACGAGTTCAAATGTGTAATGCGCGCCAACCGTCTGAAGCATCATCCACGCGAAGAAACACGAATACGCTGCAAGCGAAAAGCGGAACATCCACCGCGTCGAAAGCAGTACCGCCAAGAGCCCAGCCACCCAGAATATTTCCGTCATCCACACGGCGAAGCTGTGCGGCCTTATCGCCGAAACAGCGGCAGCGACAACCACCACCGCAAACATCGCGATCTCAGCCATATCTCGCGTTTTCATGGCATGTTCACTCCAGTGTTTCCATTAACTTGCTGGCGCGAGGCTTGATCGTCTCAAGGATTCGCTCACATTCACTTGGCAAAGATAGCGTCTCGCAAGTCTGCCCGAGCGTGCCGGAGCAAAGCACCTTGATACGCGCCCGCAGCGCCGTCGCCGATATGCCCGCCTCTTCCGCGAACTTGCGCCAGTGGCCAGAGAGAATCGAATTGATCGAATCACTTCCGCCTATCTTCATCGCCGGAGCCGCCGCAAGCGCCGGCCAGAAGACCGTGGAAACAAGGTCATAGCCAGGCGCAAGGCGACGCGAAGGCCCATTATAGAGCATTGAATAGTTCTTGCCGTGCGCATCCGCATTCCCGATAATGGCGTTGAAAATGACAAGATCGATGAAATTAAGTATATCCCTTGCCGGGCTCGTTGACCATCCGCTCCGCAGCAGACAGATGACATCGCGCACCAGAGGCCCACCCTCCGACTGGTATTTCTGCTCCGGAGGCCTGCCAAGCGCCTGGCAGAAATCTTCCTGATGGATGCGTCGCACCTTGCCTGTCGCTTCCTCAGTCACACGGTCATAGCGTGTCGCCAATAGGCACGGAATATCGCCTGCCATGACGATTTGCGTCTCCGCTACAGGTATGCCAAGCGCACGTGCCAATGTCATGCAGCAATGTTCGTTGGGAACGATGCCCCTGAACCATTCTGAGAGCTCGGGCTTGAGGATGTGCGTTGACGGCGTCCCGTTTTCAGGAAGAAAGAACGCTCCATCCTTGACAACGACGGGCAGTTTGCTCTGCGCTCCGGCAAGCGAAAGCCGCAGGCCTTTCTCTCCGGCCATCATCGGCCGGTACGGCAACGACTTGACGATTTCCAGCAATTTCTCTTCCGTGCAGGGAGCAGGTGTCGCGTCGCCATTCTGTACTCCGGCGTCTTGCGGCACGATGGCCAATGCTCCGGCACATTCGCCGCCAATCGCTTCAAGCAAAGCGAAATCGTCATCTTCGGGAATGCCTAAAAACGATGCAATGCGATGCCGTTGCGCCTCTTCGGGAAGCAGCCCAGAGAAAAACGGCCGCAGTTTGCGCTTACCGTATGGATCGCCGCGCAAGGGAAGCGAGTAGGATATGGGAGCCGCCCCGCTTGACGCAAGATACTCCGCGTCATAGGTGAACAGTTCCGTGCCGTCTTCAAGAAGATCGTAGGCGCCAACAAGCGTTTCGCCCCAAAAGACATTCAATCGGCGCTGGACTTTTACGGATTCGGCCATATTGAACGACTCCTTATCCAATCGCCCGCAGATCAAGGGCAAGCCCCAAGGTCTGAATGACGTTCAGCGCCTTGCCGAGTTGGCATGTTTCCTTGCCAGCCTCAAGATCAACTATGAAGCGGACGCCTGTTCCGCATGCCATCGCCAACTGCGGCTGCGTCAGCCCCTGCGCCTTGCGCGTATTCCTGATAGTCTCTCCTAATTCCTTGGCTGTCATAACCATCCTTAAATTTACCGAGCAGTATTATCCCACATTTCACAGCGGAAATCAACAACAAATTTACCGAACCGTAAATTTATCGGCTTAACACACACCACCACAAACACAATTTACCGCTCAGGAAAATTTTCGACCACTAGCGCGACCATAGCCGCGCGAGGACGACGATTCCGTTGTTGCAGTAGGCGAAGTGGTGAGATGTGGATTCTTCGCCCTAATCCTTCTCTCCGAAGCGAACAATCGAGTACCTGCCCGTCGGTCCCAATGCTCCCCCAGACGATATTGTCGGTATCCCCGTCGTAGATGTCCACGTCCGATTCGAGACAGCCGCAGATAGCCGCCACCGCGAGCGCGAAGGTTGAGACAAGTATCCCCCTACGCAGTGCTACGGAGGACAAGTTGATTCGTGCAAAGAGTTTCATGTGGTTACTCTCTCAATTGCCGAAACGGAGGATTGCACCATCGTCATCCGAGAAGGCTCCGCTCTTCTCAAGACGGCTCTTCATTGTCTCGAAATCGCCAAATGACAGCCATCTGCCGAACTCCCAGAGCCTCGCCATGGCGGCGACAATCACCTCCGGATCGCCATCGCGGGAAAGCCGCCTCAGTGCCCCGATGTAGTCGGGACGGAACACGGTGGGGACAATGATCTTCATTTGTCCCGCCGCAGTCAGTTCGGCGTTCATCATCAGGCGCGAAATGCGTCCATTGCCGTCGGCAAAGGGATGGACTTCGCTCGTAAGAAACATGATGAACACCGCTCTTGCGAAAGGATGACGGATCGAGCGCGACATATCAAACCCGCGCTTTAAAGTGCCGCGCACCCGGTCGAACGACACGAAATGCGTGTTCCCGGCGCGATTGTCGCGCGTCTTGAACAGTCCCGGCGCACAAGACGGACGGCCCGACATTACAACGCGGTGCCGTGATCTCAGAATATCAAGGAACTCATCCGCCGTCGCCGCCCGCCTGCACATCTCCCGCCGATTGGACGCGATGGCGTAGGTACCGAGTATGTCGTGGCTGTCGGCGTCTCGCGTTGGAATCGCCACACCCGTCTCTACGATGCGCCGCGCCTCGTCCAACTCAAAGACTGTTCCTTCAATGTAATTCGAGAAATAGCTCTCGAAGAAGGCAAACGTGGCGTAGTCATCATCGGAGACGTTTTCGTCATGGCATTCCGGGAACTCCTTGCCAGCAAGATGCTCCAGCAATTTTCCGAAAAGCTCGATTCTATGGCTGTCGAACGGCTCGCCCGCGGCACGCGCCAAGGCAACGCTTGATTTGAGTACATTCGCCGGACGGGTCGAAAGGAGCGCTCCGACCATCTTGTCTAAACGCGCAAAAGCGTACTCCATCCCCGTCGCCGCTGCAACTGCCCGCGCCTCGTCGCGCAACTTGTTAAGCGCCGCCTCGCCACCAGCCGCAAACTCGGCCTCCAGCCGCTCCTCAATCACCTCCGTCGGCAGACATTTTTCCACTCCGCCTTGCGTCCGGTCGGGTTCGAGGTTCTCCAAGACCGCCCTCGCATGAGACGATACGCCCAGACCCTCCATGAACGGGTAATCGGACGAGAGGGATTCCGGCGTTGCAATGAAATGTATCGTCAACCCCGGCAACACCACCTTTCGCGTGTACTTGTATCCGAGAAAGACGTGTCCCTCATGTGGCGCATATTCAAACGCAGTCCGATAACTAAGGCGAGCCCCTGGCCAAAGTTTTCCGACAATCGTCCAGAGGTTGCGGCGGACGATGTTCTCCGGCGAATCAGCTTGATTCGTCGAATACAAGCGCGGCGCAAGCCTGACCACACGCCCATCCCGTTTGAGGCGAGCCAAAAGCTTTGCCACTGCAGGACTTGACGATCCCACAATAACTTCATTTAGACTTTGCAGATTTTTTTCGATCTTGGACATAAACCCTTCCACTTGCAGTCAAGAATTTTCCAACATTATATCATATATAGTAAAAACGTTCAATCGTGGCCACAAGAGCTACGAGGGGAAATCGTCAAAGAGCATTCGTGCAAAGGGTTTAATGGGTTGCTCCTTTCGATTTACACAATTCTAACCTACCAGGCACAGTGCCATCGCCGCAGAAAGCTGTCATTGTCACCTGAGTCCGAACAGTGATCTACGCGGACACCTTCTTCATTATAGATGAATACTGCTGGACCAGACGGCAAAAAGCCGATCCATGAAAGGACAACAGCCGTATAGTTCGTTCCGTTCTGGCTGAAATCGACGACCTTCTTCACCTCATCTGGCTCTGCTGCCAACAAAGCATCCTTGTTTGGGTAATCGCAAAGGCGATTATATTTCCTCATGCCGGGATACTCCAGCGCCAAAACAAGAACGACGAAAATCACCGCCAGCAGCAACAAGGCGGATATCACCTTCGTCGCTACCGCAACACCCCGCGCAAACATCATCGGCAATTCTGTTTTGCTTTTCATCCTCACGTTTCTTTCTTGATCCTGTCAATCTTGTAAATCCTGTCTAAAGAATCTTCTGCGCCTCGGCGTCTCTGCGCGAGATAAATTTCCTGTCAATCCTGTCCAAAACATTTCTAAAACTTTCCACTCAACGCAGTATTGATTTCATCACAGAGATTCGGATACCACTTGAGCGGCGAGCGTTCCAGTTCCGGTTTGCGCCCTTTGCGCATGTCGTATGGCGCGATAACGACCGAGACGTTCTTTATCCCCACCGTCGACGCGAGATAGAAGATGTCTTCAATCGCGTTATCGCCGACAGGTACGCACCCGATTGTCACCGCCTTGCCGTGGATCATGATGTCGCCGCCGAGATTCGTGCGCCCGTCAGCTTTCGCGCGCGCCCTGTCCGATGCGTTCGGATATGTCACCTTGAGCGAAAGATAGTAGCTTGAATTCGGGTTCAGGTATCCAATTCCGTAGACGCCCTCCGGGATCTGTCCGTCGCCCTCGCGCAGCTTCGGGCCGAGCGTCCCGCTGAAGGCCGTCATCGGATAGATGCGCGGCGCTTCCCAGCCTGGTGCGTGGACTTCGACGGATCTCTCGTTCTTGAAGACGAGTATCCGCAACTTGCCACCCGCGCTTTTCACCACGCCTTTCAACTGGGGCTTCTTCGCGAAAATCGCCGCCGTTCTGTCCGCGATCGTGTGCCGCGACGCCTTCGCCGCAATCACGCCGGCACCAAGTTCCACCGTTTCGCGGATAGACCAGCCCTTCTGCCACGCAACCGCCACTATGCCTCCGGCGAAGACTGCGCCTACAACGAACACTCCAGCTACTATGCTTCTAACTTTCGTTCTCTTCATCGTTCAAAGTCCTTTGCGGTTTTGTTTTGGACAGGATTTACAGGATTGACAGGATTTGAGTGCTCCCACTCCAAACTCGAGCTCCTATAAATCATGTAAATCTCGTTAAGAATTTGCATTACTTTCCCACATCACTACTGCTGAATATCCGTCTTCAACAGCACACTTCGCGCTTTTAGGTCGACACGCATTTTGCGACCTAAAACATTCTGCAGATCCGCACTTTGCAAAAGACGATCGCTCACCCCATCACAAATATAGTCACGCATGGCAAGGTCTTCCTTTGTCAGGACATCCCCTGCCTTCACATCGCGATGTACGAACAAAACTTGGCTGGCGAATCCATGCTTTTGCCGCACGCTTTTCTCACCCTCCTCATAAGAGGCACGAACAGTCGTAGCCATATTCGCCTTGCAAAGAGTGTACCCGATGGCAAGTCCGGCAACAAGTGCCACCGACGAAAACAACATTATCTTCTTCATGCTTCCACTTCCTTCTTAATCCTGTCAATCTTGTTAATCCTGTCTAAAAAACTTACCGCGTCGCATCTCAGTTTAAGACAAATCCACTCCTTCACGCTGAAAGGCGTGCTACTCGGTGTCTTCGACCACTAGCGAGACCATCGCCGCGCATCCAAGCACCACCATCAGTTTTTTCATCTTCAGTTTCCTTTTATTGACAATTGGTATTGGTACTCGGCACTCGCTTCGCTCGGCGTGTTCGCGTCCCTATGGGTTGCGAACCCCCGCAAGGATATCCCCCGACGAGCTGTAGCGAGGAGTCGCCGTAGGCGATGTCAATCAGGGGTGCGGTTACGGCAACATTTCCACATCTTGACCGCCGTAGCTTTGGCGAAGGTGGTTGGCAACATTTCCCTCTCGATTCACACACAAGGCGCTTCAACTGACAGACCATATACATAGGAAGCGACAAGAGAGAATATCTACTTTTGCGGCCAAGGCTGTCGGCGGCCTCGGCATTTGGAAGCAGCGAAGGCTCGTCCATATTGAAGCGGACGGCAAAATCACGTTTCTTCTCGTTCAGGAAGAAGTTCAACGACTTGAGGCTACCGGTCGCGCCACTCTTTACCTCAACCGGTATGATGTCGCCCCCCATCTGGATGACGTAATCGACCTCAGCTGAAGAATTTCTCGCCTCGCGCATCCAGCAATACGCCGCCGGCGCTTCGTATTCCCTGCCGAAATAAAGCAGATGCTGCCCGACGAACTGCTCGCAAATCTCGCCTTTGTTGGCAAGCATAAAGCTCTCGTCATCCATGAAATCGTCCAGCCGCAGCCCGACCGCATGGCATGCAAGACCAACGTCCAAAAACAGCGGTTTGAACTCTCTTGCGCTCGCCTGAGCGCCGATTGGGATTCCGTTCGCCGAAGTGTGGCAAACCTTGGCGACGATGCGGGAAAGCTCCAAACGCGAAAACGCCTTGGAAAGCTCGTTCGAC
>JAGCJE010000239.1 GCA_017648225.1 Kiritimatiellia bacterium
CCGACGGTAAAGTCGAGAAACCCGTCGAAATAGCCCTTACCCTCGATAAAAAGGTTATCGAGAAAAACCTCGTCGGGGAATCGCGAAGAGCGCGTCTTAGGGCGGATATTCCAACGGAATTCGTCGGTAAGGCGCGTATAGATTCTAAGGCGCTCTTCAAACTTTATTTCGCCCCATGCGCGGACGCGGTAACGCATACGGTTCGTATACTTACCGTATGGAGATTGACTCGCGAGCCCCCCTCCGGGAAGGCCTGGAACATTGTCAAAAATCTCCTGTCGTACACGCAAATCGGCACCCGCGTTGAATTCAATCTCAGCGGATGCCGTGAAGGCGGCCAGAGCCGCCACAACTGAAACTAAAGCCCTTCTCATTTTACAGGCTCAAGCTTTTCAAGCCCGTTCATGTAAGGACGAAGCGCCTCGGGAATCGTAATCGAGCCGTCGGCGTTCTGGCACTGCTCCATGAGAGCCACCATCAGACGCGGAAGCGCGACGCCCGAACCGTTGAGCGTGTGAACGAGTTTCGTCTTGCCGTCGGTGTCGCGGAAGCGGCAGTTGAGACGGCGAGCCTGGTAATCTGTAAAGCACGAGCACGACGAAACTTCGAGCCACTGCTTCTCGCCGGGAGCCCAAAGCTCGAGGTCGTAGCACTTCGCGGCCGAAAAGCCCATATCGCCGGAGCAGAGCTGGAGAATGCGGTAATGAAGACCGAGACCCCTCAAGATCGACTCAGCCTCATCAACGAGAATCTCGAGCTGCTCGAAGCTCTTGTCGGGATGGACGAAGTTCACCATCTCGACCTTGTCGAACTGATGGACGCGGAGCATACCGCGCGTCATCTTGCCGGCGCTGCCAGCTTCGCGGCGGAAGCAAGGCGTGTAAGCCGTAAGCTTAACGGGAAGATCCTTGGCCTGAAGGATGTCGTCGCGATAAAAGTTCGTAACGGGAACTTCGGCCGTAGGGATGAGCCAGAAGTCGTCGATCTGGCAGTGATAAAGATCTTCGGCAAACTTCGGGAGCTGACCCGTACCAGTCATCGAAGCCGAATTAACCACGAAAGGAGGAAGCATTTCCGTATAGCCCTGAGTCTGGCAGTGGACATCGAGCATGTACTGGATAAGAGCGCGCTGAAGTTTAGCGCCCTGCCCTAAAAGAATCGGAAAGCCCGTTCCCGTAAGCTTAACGCCGCGCGGGAAATCGAAGAAACCGAGCTTCTCGCCGATAGTGATATGATCGAGAATCGTGTAATCGGGATCCTTCCACTCGCCGACGGTCTTTACGCAGACGTTGGCGGAGCTGTCCATACCGGTAGGAATCTCATCGGCAGGAATGTTGGGGATCATAAGCAGCGTATCGCGAAGATCAGTCTCGACCTGAGCGAGTTCGCGGTCGATCTCGGCGATGCGGTCGCCAACCTTACGCATCTCCTCCTTGGCTGCGGCGATATCACCGCCCTCCTTGGCGATCTTGCCGATTTCCTTAGACGCGGCGTTGCGCTTCGCCTTCAAAGTCTCGGTCTCCGCGACGAGCGCACGGCGCTTCTCGTCGAGACCTCTGGCCTTCTCAAGGACATCCTTTTCGACTCCGCGACGGGCGAGCTTGGCGGCGGTTGAATCAAAATCCTCTCTGAGCTTCTTAATATCGATCATTGTTTTATCTCCAATTGATTCCTTATATTATATC
>JAGCJE010000240.1 GCA_017648225.1 Kiritimatiellia bacterium
CAGAAAGTGCGAAGATGTAAGACGCAGTCTTTCGCTCGACGAATCGTTTACTTTCAGCCTTACGGATGCAGATAAGGCCGCTCTTGAGTCGAAATTCCCTACAGTTTACAAAGCCGAGCGGCGTGACGCGGTTGCCGGTCAGGCTAAACAGATTGTCACGGCAACCAGGCCTACCGAAGCAGATATTGATGGGAAAAGTGAAGATAAGCTCTGCAAGGAAATGACCGAGCGTATCGCCAAAGAACAGAAGACGCCGGTTTTTGAGGAAAATCTCGACTATATTTCCGAAAAAATCGTCGCTCCGGTGATTAAAAGCGCTAAAGCCGAGCGCAAACGCCAGGAGGAATACCTGCTTTCAAGAGCGCGCAGCGACGCGATTGCGCCGTCACTTCTGGAGAGAGATCTGAAGGGTCGGCTCGAAGCGAACGTTAAAGAGCGCTCTAAAGCCGTCGGCGCTATGGAAGCGTGGGGAGTATTCCCGTCCGTTTTGTCGAAGGTGTTGCCTGTCGCCGTCGAACGAAGGACGATCAATCGGTTGAGCGCATGTGTGAATGAAGTAAAACTTGATGTTGACGTCGAAAGTGTGGTGAAGGTGATTTCCGCCGATCCGGCGGCCCATGTCAGATACGGCGCGAGCGAGAGGGCGTTTGCCGCTTTGTACGGGCGCGAGGTTCTTTCGAACGGACTTGAGCGGGCGCTTTCCATCGCGCCGGAAAACGAGCGCGGCGAATTTCGGGCGTATCTTATGTCCAGACTCGATCGGCCGGATGTCGTTAAGAGCGCCGAGAAGGTTGTCCGCCGCGAGATAATGCCTAAATGGAAGGCAGCCCGTGCTGAAGTCGCAGCCTCCGATGCGAAAAAATTCTGGCCGACACTGGACGACGGCACCTGGTATCCCGACGCGAACCTTGCCGATGAAACGCTTTCGCGCAGCGATTACAGGAATGTCGTTAAAAATTGGCGTAAAATGGTGGGAATGGAAGAACTCGCCTCCGGTCCCGGTTCTGGTAAGGTGCTGGAGGAAACGGCTAGGATTGCCGACGCGCGCGTAGCGGCGGCTTTCGAACTTGCGAGGAGCGCGATGACCGCACAGAATAGAATCGTTGACGATTCTCATGATTCCGTTCTAGCGGAGGCCAGGTCCCGTAAAAGCTCCATGATGTCTAAAACTCCTGGATTGAATGAGATTGTCGCGATGCTTACAGGAGTTGTTGAAGAGAGATGGGCGGAAAAAAGAATTGAAACACTTTGGCCGGACGGGAAAAAGCCCTCGAACGCCGAAGAGCAGCACGCGGAACTTTATCCTAGCGTAAAGAAGAAGATCGAGCTTTTGGCGCGAAAGATTCTCGAGGAGATGAATGTTCCCGAACCTCAGAAGGAAAGCCAGGAAACGCCCGATGATTCCTCACAGGGCGAAAGCGAGGATGAGAAGTTAGAGTATACGATTTCCGTAGTTAAAACTTCTTCTGGCGTCGAGGTTAAACTTCTCAAGGGCGACGCTCCCGTCGTAGAACGATCGGTTAAGGCGAAATTCGCGCCGTTCGATCAGGCGATGCGCGACGTTTCGCGCAAGCTCGGCAAAGAACTCCTCTCCCTGCCTTGAATGCCGAAGGGGACTGTCCCCGTTAGGGATAATTGGCGGTAACGGCAGAAGGGGTCGATTTTTCTGTCATCTGCACAATACGGATTCTTTTTCGCTTTAAAGAGAGTGTCAGAATTTGATATACTAATGTTATGTCTAAAAATGATATTATCGTCATAGGAGCGGGTGTTGTCGGATGCGCTATTGCGCGCGAACTTTCCCGCTGGAATGTTTCTCTCGCCGTACTTGAGGCCGGTAGCGACGTTGCCGAGGGCGCGTCTAAGGCTAATAGCGCCATCGTTCACGCCGGTTTCGACGCGAAGCCCGGCTCTAACAAGGCTAAATTCAATGTTCTCGGCAACCGTATGTTCGAAGAGGTCTGCCGCGAACTTAAAGTACCTTTTAAGCGTAACGGTTCGCTCGTTCTTGCTTTCGGTGCAGAGGATGAGAAGCATCTTGCCGAACTTAAAGCGCGCGGTGAAGAAAACGGCGTTATTACCGAGATTATAGATCGCGATGAACTGCGCCGCCGCGAGCCGAATGTATCTGAAGAGGCGACTGCCGCGTTATGGGCGCCGACCGGTGGTATCTGCTGCCCTTACGAGCTTACTTTCCGTTTTGCGGAGAATGCTGCCGCGAACGGTGCTGAATTTTTCTTCGATGCCAAGGTCGTAAAAATCGAGAAGATTGACGGGCTCTGGAATGTTGAGTGTGCCGATGGGCGCGTATTTAAGGCGCGCGCCGTAATCAACTGCGCCGGCGTAACATCTGATGAACTTAATAATCTCGTAAGCGCTACTAAATACTCGATCCAGGCGCGTCGCGGCGAATATTTAATGCTTGATCGTGATGAAGACGGCGTATTTTCGGCTACGATGTTCCAATGCCCCTCGAAGATGGGTAAGGGTATTTTAGTTTC
>JAGCJE010000241.1 GCA_017648225.1 Kiritimatiellia bacterium
AGTCGTAACAAGGTAACCGTTGGGGAACCAGCGGTTGGATCACCTCCTTTCTAAGGAGACATCCTCCTACGCGGTCATAAGACCGGCTACGGAGGAGATGGTGAAAGCCTCGCGCAGACATTCTGTTTTCTCGAGTATCGACAAGTAAAAGCGAAAAGCGCGACTCTTAACTGAGACGCGCTTTTTTTGTTTTAGAAACATTGGAATGGGTTAGGAGTTTAATCCTGAGATTTTAGATAATTCAATGCTTCTAAAAGCGAAGAGAACTTTGTACAAAGCTTAAGTATTTCGGGCGTAGGTTCTGCTCTATCGGGAATCATAATAGGGAATGTACCCGCTGCGTATGCTGCACGAATACCATTAAACGAATCTTCAAAGACAACGCATTTTTCAGGCGGCAATTCTATTTTTTCTGCCGCAAGCAAAAATATATCAGGCGCGGGCTTCCCGTTCTGAACATCTCTCCCGGTTATGACGGCATCGAAATATTCTGTTAATTGAGATGCCGCTAAATTATGATCCACACAGCGTCGCATTGAACTTGATGCCAAAGCGATTTTTATGCCGTTTAAGCGGCAGAACTCCAGGATCTCGCGAGCGCCGGGCTTAACAACTGGTGTCATAGCTAACTGCGCATCGGCTGCCGCGCAATGTACGCGCTCTACAAACTCTTCGGCGTTGACGGTTGGAAAATTGGACGCGATAATTTCAACAAGCTCTTTGCGCCCGCAGCCGCTCATTTTACGTGTAAATTCAGGCGTAATCACAATGCCGATTTTTTCGCCTTCTTCTCTCCAGCAGCGTTCAAAAACGACCTCTGTATCAAATAAGAGACCGTCTTGATCGAATATGGCTCCGAGAGGCTTTATTTTATGATTACAATCCATAAGACTCCAATTCCGTATATTCGCCGCTTTTAACGTTGATCCGCTTAAAACCGCCTTTAGTTTCGATGACAAGAGAATCGGCCGTTGTCGCGTTGACGAGGATAACGCGTTTGGAATCATCAGGGATTTTCGTGATCCATTCGCTTTGGTAGACTACGACAATGCGCTTTTCTGCGCTTTCCGCTTCAACGCAGGGGTAGCCGAGTTCCGGATGATGAGGGATTAAGCGACCGAATAAAAGCGTGTCCCGGTGTTCTTCTGCAAACTTTATCGTCTCGCGGATTGCTTTTTTGTGTTCTTCCGGCAGATCCTTTAAATATGCCGAATATTGAACGACTGAGAAAATAACGTTCCAGATCTGACGCTTAACATCACTTGCCTTGTCGTCATTGCGCCAGAGAAGCATATCTGAATGAACCGCGCTTCCAGGAGAGATGACTCTCAAGGCGAGCGTACGGTAGCGGTTGGCCATGTAGTCGCCAGGGCAGTCGTTCGCCCTAAGCATGTTGCCGTACTGTCTGACGACGGGGCCGATATAACGCTGACGGAATTCGATGAGCATTCCAGGCCGGACCTCATCAAGCGCGTCGCGAATCTCCTTCAAAAGCTTTTCCGTGGCCTCGGGAACGCTTTTCGTGTCGCAGCCTTTGTAGTTGTCTTTTGCGGGCGGATCGGGATAACGCATTACGAACTGATCGATGAAGTCGAGCTTAAAGCCGTCAAATCCGTAATCACGGGCGAGTTCCACAAGTCTGTTGACGATATGCTTTCTGACCTTGGGGTAGCGCGGGTCGAAAATGTAATCATTCCACTGATCCGGTCCTTCCCAAAGAAGCATGTCTTTGAATTCCTCAAAAACGGGACTGTATTTGCGTACGTGGGGAAGCGCGAACCATAGCATATATTTTACGCCCATCTTTTTGACGCGCCCGACATGGCCTTTCATATCGGGGAATTTATCGGTATTGATAGCCCAGGCGCCGCGGTCGCGCTGCCAGCCGTCATCGAGAATCGCGACTTTCATCCCCAGTTTCGCCGCGCGCTCAATTTCGCGTTCCATCGCATCCTGGGTTACGTTGGAGCGGAAAACATACCAGCTCGAATATAAGGGCCAATACGCCGATTCAGGGGGGACGGTGGGATATCGGGATGAAACGTCCGCTATCCATTTTACGCTGTCGCTGATTGCATCAGCCCAGAATACCCGGCGCATATCGAGCCTTAATTTTGTTTCATATCTTTTAGCGGGTGCCGAAGGCTCCGAGAAGAATACGGCCCTGAATTTGACTCCGTGATCATTCTCATCGACCATATTGATTCTGGTTGCGAACTTTATCATGTTAAGCGCGTCCGAGACGGCCCACGTCGCGACATTCATCTCTTCATCATCGAAATTAGCTCTTATCGGAAGCCCCGTACTGAATGATGAGTCCTGAGCCGTCCAGCTGCACGGGAATCGCTCGGCCGACGGATCCCAATGATGTTGCAGATCGCTGCGCTTCAACAAAAATTCAACAGAGAATTCAGGTGTTGTAGACACGTCAGGAGCTTGGGCAATCAAAGAGAATTCTTCTATATTGTTTTTAACTCCGTTTGACTTTAAGTTGAAGCTCCACTCTCCTGCATTTTCGGCAAAGACAATCACTTCGCCAGCTAAAAGCGATTCGCATTTGGCAACAGGCGTCGCAGCGCTTGATGAGAAGGCAAATTGAAAAGCCGTCAATGCAAGGATAAAACGAAAATTCATACCCATGATTTTTTTGAATTACTTATAGAGAACTTTTACAACAGCTCCATCATTTTCTTTACGAAGCACATCCCACGACTCTTCGCGCTTAAAGTCGGGAGAGGGGAAAAAGCAGTCACGCTCGAAAATCTTGAATTCCGTATGATCGCCTTTGTCTCTAAGCGTTACAAATCCGATGTCTCCCCAAAGCGCCGCGCTCGGCATGCCTATCGATCTTACCAATCTTCCTCCGTCCTTCCAGTCATGAAGGGCGTCGAGCATCCAGCTGTGACGATGGCCGTGAATGTATCCGCGCATTAACTTACTCGTGCCAATCGCGGTTTGGGCGAACTTTTTCATTTGACGGCCATCGTGGTGAGTGCATACGAAAAACGGCCGTTTGGTTGACGCGCCAAACTTCTCAAGCCATTTAATTTGAGTCTCGTTGATTTTGCCGTCGTGATTACTCTTGTTCTTAAGCTGGTCTAAAGAATCTAAAAGAACTAAATCTACGGACGGCATTTTAACTACATGGACAATCCGTCCTTCGACTTCGCTCGATTCCGCCCATTCGGGGAAAACTTCAGCGAACACGTCTCGGCGGTCGTGATTACCCATCATCCACGCGATTTCGATGCCCGCGTCAACAATAGGCGCGAACACTTTCTTCACCTCGATGTAATCTTTTTTAAGGCCCACTAGCGCGGCGATGTCGCCCATTACAATCATTTTTGCCGGCAGCGGATCGAGCGCTAAAATCTGATTCAGCGTTTTTACCGTTTCGTCATTCGCATGCCATTTCTTATCACCGCAGATATGGCAGTCCGAAATGATTACCGCGAGAGATTCATCTATCTTTTTGCTATTTTTGTTTTTATCGGTTGCGGCTATCGACGGCGCGAGTGAAAACGCGCCTGCGGCTAAAATAAATTCTCTGCGGTTCATTTTTCCTCCTTTGTCAGAAGATATACGACGTTCATGATGTCGCCGCCGAATTCGCGGCATGAGTCAGGGGTTACCACGTTTCCACTCGCGTTTGCGAAGGGGATTTCGAACGTGCGGACGATCTTAAGGCCTTTTACTTTTTTGCACGCCCACGTGACGGCGGGCCAGCCTTGAGCATGGTTCTTGCCGGAGTTCCAGCCGACTCCGAAGGGGATGTCGTGTTTCGCCTCGTATTTCATCGAGCCTGTCTGATGCTTTTCAAGCAGTTCGGAAAAACGTTTTTCAATATCGGCATCAGGGAGGATTTTCGGATCTCTGAGCGGCGAATATACGTATTCGTTTTCCCAGTCGCGTATCCACGGGCAGTGAATATCGATAAACGTGTGAAGTCTCCCGCCCGCGTGGGAAGCGATCCATTCTGTGATCGCCTTTGTTTCGGGATAGATGAATTTTGTGTAGTCGCGGTTGTGATCGTGAGGCTTGCGTCCCTTGCCTTGGTCGCCCGCCTGGACGCCGTCGTAATCTGCAAACGGAACAATCATAAGTTCAACGTTTTCGCGAAGCCATTCGCCACGCGTGTCGTCGCGGAAGAAAATTTCCGCGGCGCCTTCGAGAACAAAACTGCCCATTGATTCGCTGGCGTGATGTCTCGCGGAGACAAAGTAGCGGAATTTCGGCTCTTTGTTTATGCATCCGATTCGCGCAGCGGGAACATCGGCTCCTTTGCGCGAGCGGCACAACGTTTCAACGGCGAAATGTTTGCCGAGATGTTTTTCGTGCCGTTTGACGAACCTGTCCCAATCGGCGCGAACGTACGGATGACATTCGTAAAATAGGACATCGTTGTCGTTGACCCCGAACGTATACGTAAAGCCGTCGCTCTTCGATTTGCCGTCGAGAGGGTAGGTGAAAGTTTTTCCTCCGTCGGTCGAAACGACGGGGCCGCGGACTCCTACGGGGCCGTTGCCTTTTTTGTTGGTGAAGTCAAAATGGAGCGTGCGTCCATTGGCGCCGCGCACGCGAAACGCCCAATAAAACCATTGTTTCGAATCGCGAAGATCCTGCTGGAGTTTGACGGTATCGTTTTCTATACTGTCTACGATTATATTGCCGGCGGGAAGATCGGCATCAATTCTTAAAAGCGCTGTATTGTTTGCGTATGTTGCAGCGGCGGAAAGTATTGCGCATAAAAGGAGATAGTGTTTCATAATTGAAATATATTACCATAATAATCGATGCTCCAGTCGGATTTTTGCAAAATGAAAAAAAATTAAAATACCCCCTTGCGCGTTGGAAAGAGATTTGATAAACTATGTCCTCGTTCGCCCGAAAGGGTGAGCGAGTGATCTTTGAAAACTGGAAGTTGAAAATTTAAGAGAATTGCAACGTATATCGAGATAT